>CABSAH010000033.1 GCA_902475645.1 uncultured Christensenellaceae bacterium
GATATTCTGCTCAATTCTCTCGGCATAGCGGCGGGAACCGTGCTGCATATACCAACAGACAGGCTGATAAAGACGCATTTTGCCATTCGGTAAAACAGGAATATCAAAGCGGGCGAGCCTTGGGTTCGCCCGTTTTGCATACTTCGCCTGCGTCATTTTTTTGCGGCATTGCCGTAATTCTCTCCGCTTCAAATTAAAAAGGCGCATGTACTCAATGCAGACGCCCTTTCATCCGTTCCGTATCCCTTTCAGCCCTCCATCTGCTTGCCCAAAAAGCTTGCCGCCGTTTCCGTCGCCTTCTGCTCCGCGCGGCCTATGGATGCATCGGCATCGCGGCTTAGCAGCATAACCGCGCCTATCGGGTCTCCCGCGCAGATTATCGTTGCAATCGCTGCCGCGGCATACGGCTGCGCTCCGTCCGCGGTAATGTGCGGCGCCGTGCCGCCCTCCGCCCCCGCGCATAGCTTGCCGCGCCTGTTCATCAGCTCCTCAAGCTCAGCATGTATCGGCTTATCTATCAGTTCCCTGCGGCATGGCCCGCTTGCGGCTATAACCGTGTCCTTATCGCACACGGCCGCCGTCATGCCCAGCGCCAGCTGCAACGATTCCGCGTATTCCCTTGCAAAATCCCCAAGCTCCCCAATCGGCGAATACTTTTTCAGTATCACCTCCCCCTCGCGGTCGGTGAAAATCTCCAGCGGGTCGCCCTCGCGTATTCTCAGCGTCCTGCGTATCTCCTTGGGGATGACTACACGGCCTAATTCGTCTATCCTCCGCACAATTCCTGTTGCCTTCATGGTTCTCTATTCCTCCTGAATAACTCTTTTCCATGCTTGCCATATCATGTTTTTGTATCGGTAGTATGCGGAAGCGCGGTGGGTATTATGCATCTGTCGGCGCTATTGCGCATGGCTGCAATGTTTTTTGCGGCCGACTGAATATCGGGCGGATGTTAAGCCGCTGCCGCAGTATATAACGGTGCGGCGTTATTTTTAAGGTATGCGGGTATATAAACGGCGCATTAGCGGCTCAGCATGGCAATTTCTTCTTCCGTGCTTGCTTTTATCCATCTGCCGAACGCCAGCGAGCTTAGGGAGGGAACATATACCAAGCTTTTATAGCGGGAGCAAAGACCGTTATTCCTGTAATCGAACATCTCAGCCGCATCGTCCGGCATAATGTTCCGCAGGTAAAGCCGCTGCGTTTCAATAAAAATCAATGTAAAACCTCCCTTATAGCCCCGTATGCCTTTCGCTTATGCAGGTTTTATACCATGTCGGCGTGCCGCCCTTTATTCCTTTGAATAGAACTCCTGCATATCATCCAGCCTAAGGCAAGCTAAGCGGCCTATGAACGGCGCGTCGGCATCCTGCTTATCCGGATAGGCTGAGCCGCAGTCTATGTTCAGCCGGTTCGGGCCGTGCCATATGCGCATGGGCGAGCCGGCCTGATAATAGTGCGTGGCGGTGTGGCCGAATATGAGCGTATAATCGCCCGCAAGCGGCGCCTCGCCCGCATTTCTATCCCATACGGAGAAGTATTTTTCGCCAAGCTGCGGCCGCTCGGCCATGTAAAAAAGCTCTCTCGGCGCGGCGTGAACAAGCTTGTAGCGTTTGTCGCCGACCGTAATGTCACATTCCGTGGGCAGCGCCTCCACCCAGTCAAAAAGCGCCTCGCGCTCCCTTTTGCGCATGGCGTTTACGGCAATGTGCGTAACGCCGCCGCCGTTCCTGTACCAATGCTCGCGCCGCTGCTGCTCCGTATTGCCGGATGGGTCGTAGCCAGCGCGCAGCAGGCACAGCATCATATATTCATGGTTGCCAAGCAGCATGCGCATGTTCTTCGCTGCGCGTATGCGCTGCAAAAGCTCCACGCCGTATTCGCCGCGGTCTATAACGTCGCCAAGTATATACAGCGTGTCATCATCTGTCAGCCCTATTTGTTCCATTATCGATTCAAAGCGGCGTTTGCTGCCGTGTATATCGCTCATAACGTATATCATGCCCGCTAAACCTCCGTAGCCGTTCATGTAATTTTAGCAAAGTGCAACGCGCATTGCAAGCTGTCGCACCGCGCCTGCTTTATGGTATAATCATATCTGCCTTTTGGCAAAAAACGAACTTAATGCGAGGTTTGATAACAATGAACGATAGAGAAGCGCGGGAGATACGCCGCCGGTTCAATCCGGATAAAACATGCATAAACGCCGTATACGGCTGCTATGTAAACGAAGCTAAAAAGGTAATAAGCACGTTCCGCGAAAGCGTGCAGACAATGGCGCAGGATGAATCGGAGCGGTTTTTGGCCCTGCTTAAAAAGCCCGTATCCGGCACTATCGGCCGCAGCCTTATAAACCTGGAATTCAGCGCGCGGCAGGTTATGGAAAGCGAAGAGCACAGGCTGCTTATGGCCCTTAAAACATGCGGGCTTGAAAACGCGGAGCTGCTTGCGACATTCTACAGCCGCGTGGCGGAAACGCTGAACATAGACGGCGGCTATATAATACTGCTTGCGCACGATACCTATGCCGTGCCCTACCGCGGCAAAGACGAAAGCGTGCAATACGATGCATCGGACGAAGAATTCAGCTACTTTGTTTGCAGCATATGCCCCGTTAAGCAGACAAAGCCCGTATTGAGCTATCAGCTTGCGGAAAACTGCTTCAACGCGCTCAGCAACGGCTTTGCCGTATCCGCGCCGCAGCTCGGCTTCATGTTCCCCGCGTTCGATAACCGCGCCGCAAACATATATGCAACGCTTTATTATACAAAAAGCACCGCCGATAACCACCCGGAATTCATAAAGACCGTGTTCGGCGCGGAGCCGCCCATGCCCGCCGCATCGCAAAAGGAGGTTTTTAGCGGCATACTTTCGGAATCGCTGAAGGAGGAATGCAGCATAGAAACCGTGCAGTCCGTGCAGGAGCATATAGGCCGAATAATGGATATGCATAAGGAAAGCCATGCGGAGGAGCCGCTGACGCTTAATGCTAACGAGCTTAGCGCGGTGCTTAATCAATGCGGCGTATCTAACGAGCGCGTGCAGGCATTTTCCGATGCATTCGATGCGCATTTCGGCGCGGACGCCGCCCTGCCGCCCGTGAACATGATAGACAAAAAGCAGTTCGTAATAACAACGCCCGATATCACCGTTAAGGCCGATCCCGAACGCAGCGACATGATAGAGCTGCGCAGGATAGACGGCTTGAAATACATACTCATACCCGCGGACGACGTTGTTGAGGTAAACGGCATACGGGTCAGCTTCGGGGATAAATAAGGGCTGATATATTTTTTGACGCAATAAAAAGAATATATTAAAATAATCCTCCGTACCTTATTCGGCGCGGAGGATGCTTTTTTTGATTTGATTATTTATCGCCTTGGCAATATACCACGCTGCCGTCAACGATTGTTCTGTAAACGGATGCCGTAATATCCGTAACGGGGTTGCCGTTCCATATTACTACGTCCGCATCCTTGCCCGGCTCAAGGCTGCCTACGCGCTCGCCTATGCCGGTATATGTTGCGGGATATATGGTTATGGCCTTCCACGCCTCCTCCTCCGGCAATCCGTGGCGCACGGCAAGGCCCGCGCAAATGGGCAGCGCCTCTATTGTTATAACCGGGTCGTCGGTTATTATGGCGAAGGGTACGCCCGCCCTATGCAGTATTGCGGGGGTTTCAAACGTGCGGTTCATAACCTCCTGCTTAGTTGGCGTGCCGCCCGAGGTAGGCCCTACAAACGCGGGGTAGCCTTCCTCAGCAAGAATATCCGCAATCAGTGCGCCGTCGGTGCAGTGGTCCAAGGTCATGCGCAGATTGAATTCCTTGGCAATGCGTATGGCGGTGAATATATCGTCGGCGCGGTGCGCATGTGCTTTAAGGGGTATTTCGCGCCTAAGCACGGGTATAAGCGCTTCATACTTCATATCGAAGTTAGGCTCCTTGCCCGCATCCTTAGCTTCCATGTAATCGCGCGCCTTAAACAGTATTTCGCGCAGCATGGCTGCTATTGCCATTCTGGTCATGGGCGCCTTTTTAAGCTCCGCGCCGTATACGCGCTTGGCGTTTTCGCCGAAGGCTATCTTCATTGCGGCGGGGCTTTTAATTATCATATCGTCCACGCGCCTGCCGACGAATTTAACGGCCATTGCCGTGCCGCCTATTATGTTTGCGCTGCCGGGCGTTGTAACGCCGCTGGTCACGCCCGCCTTTATTGCGCGCCTTAGCTGCGGATCGTAGGGATTGAATGAATCCATTATTCTAAGCTGCGGCGTAAGCGGGTCGTTCCTTTCGTTATGGTCGGCCGGTATGCCTATGGCGCGCGCGGTATCGCCCGTATGGCAATGCGCCTCCACTATACCGGGGGTAACAAGGCGGCCTTCGGCGTCTATCGTTTCGGCGTTTTCAGGCGCATCTGCCTTAACGCCTATCTTAACAAGCTTGCCGCCGTCTATCAATATTTCGCCGTTTGCAATTTCCTCGCCCACCATCGGGCGGATGTGCGCATTTTTAATAAGCAGCATGGGTTCGGTTCCTTTCCTTGAGGTTGATTATGAGTATATTTTATTCCTCATACATGCCGCGCGCAAGTATATTCTTGTGTTCCATCATCTTTTGGCCGCGTGCAAATACGCTTTCTATTTCAAGCTCCGGCGTAAGCAGCACTATGTCCGCATCGCTTCCCGCGGCAACGGCGCCCTTTCTGGGATACATTTGCAGCGCCTGCGCCACGTTTTTGGTAATCAGGGAAAGCGCCAGTTCAAAATCAACGCCCTGTCCTGCAAGCTCACGGATAAATTTGAACAGCGATGTCATCTTGCCTACGCCCATGCCTATAATCCTCTCGTGCGCCGCATCCCACTTTGGCGCGCTGCCGTTTGAATCGGAGCTTATGGTTACAAGCTGCTTATCCAGCTTATCCCAAACCGGCGTTAGGCACTTTATCAGGTTATCTCCGGCAGTAAAGTCCACATAGCCGCCCATCTTAGTAAATTCGGCCGCCTGCTCGGGATGCTTTGCCATATGCGTGGGCCTGAAATGCCAAATGGGGATATCCGTCGTGCGCACAATGTCAATTATCGGCTCTATACCCGCAGAATCTGCGCCAAGATGCATATGCAGCACGCCCGGCTTGCCGCCCACAAGCCCTGCAACGCGAATATCGGACACAAGGCGGATAAGCTCCTCCCTGGTGGGATGGCTGCCGCGGTTATCTGAAATGGCAAGCTTGCAGCCTATCACTTCGCTGAGCATAACTATATCGCGCTGCACGGAGCCGGTCAGGGTTATGGGCGGATAGCAATATGCGCTGGTCAGGCAATAAGCCGTTATGCCTTCGTTATTCAGCGCCTTTGTTTTGGATAGCAGCGCATCCACGCTGCGGGTAATGCTGTCGGTACCCAGTAAGCCGACAAGCGTTGTAACGCCCGCGTCAACCACATCGGAAAGCTTAAGCTCCGGCGTGCGCGAATGCAGCCCCTGCTCCCCGCCGCCGCCCGTGGGATGCACATGCTGATCTATAAAGCCCGGGGTAAGCAGCAGCCCGTCGGCATCTATCACTTCCGTGCCGGGCAGCGTGCAATCTATATGGTCTTCGACCAACGCTATTTTATCATAGCAGAGCAATACGTCTTTTTTGCCAAGCTTTTCCGGTGCGTATACCGTTGCGTTCTTAATAAGTATCATTTACCGTATCCTTCTTTCTTTGCCGCAAAGCGGACAACGTATTTATTTCCGTATATTATTTGCATGGCCGCTTATAAATGCCTTGCCCCGATTGACATTTCTGCATACAGGCTGATATAATATATTATACAGAAAATATCACGGGGAGATAATTCACATTTTTCATGAATAAGCTCAGTCTTAACCGGCTCATAGCTCCTGCGCCTACCGTTGCGGCCATATTGACCGCCTTGCTTATAAACGTCCCGCCGCGTATCCAACGGGCTGTTCGTTGGCTGTACGTTTTCCCTTGTCATCGGCACTTTCCGCATAATGCGGCAATTCGGGTGCCGTTGGTAGACCATGCCTTGCGACTTTGCTGCTCCGAGCCGTTCTGTTGACGGAATCCTTTGCGGCAGCACTTATATTAAAAATATAAAAAACCGCCGTCTGCATTGACTTTTTGCCCTCAAGTTGTTATGATTGTATCAGGACAAAATTAAAAAGTCAAGCGTTTATTAACATTCATGTATAAAAAGTGAACCGTTTGGTTTATATTTTGCTTTGTTAATACATAAATGAATCGCAAAAAAGGGGGACTCTCATGGACCTTATCGACCGCATCAACGCTAACTACAATGACCTTTCAAAGGTTCACAGGCGTGTAGTGGATTACATTACCGATAATCCCGACCGCGCATGCTTTCAATCGCTTAAGGATTTCAGCGAAAGCGTGGGCGCGTCGCCTGTTACAGTGCTGCGCTGCCTTGACAAGCTTGGCATAAACGGCTTCATTGATTTGAAGGAGCAGCTCAGGGTTTATTCGCGCCAGCGCGTGTATCCAAGCCAGCGCCTTGCTTCAACGCTTAGTGGGTTAAACAGCACCAACGACATTGTTCACCGCGTTGTTCAGGCGGACATTGATAATATAACAAGCACGTTCGAGTCGCTTAATTCGCGCGATATGTACCGCGCCTGCGATATATTAAGAAACTGCGGGCGCGTGCATCTTGTGGCGCAGGGCGTGACCAAAACACTGCTTCCTTTTTTGCAGATCCGCTTAAATTCGCTGAATATAGACGCCCGCATATTCGATGTTGACAATGTATTTTTCCTTACGAACATGCTTTCCGGCATACGCACGAACGATGCATTCCTTATGGCATCATTCCCGCCGCTTGAGAACAGCCGTATGCCCTTCCTTGCGGAGCAGCTTGTGAAGCACGAAATACCCATAGTGTGCATAGCCGAAAATCCAATGTCCGAGGTTGCAAGGCACGCCACGGTAGTCCTTCCCTGCCGCGCGGATTCCCCCATACACTTCAATTCCTATTCCGCGCCAATGGTTATAGCAAATGCGCTCGTATCGCTTATGGCCGGGCAAATGAGGGAGAATGTGCAAACCTTCCAAAATCATGTGGACGCTCTCCGCGCCGAGTTCGACACATATTCCGAAACGCACGACATAGACGCGGAATCAAAGCATACTGTTGAGGAGGAAAAGCCAAAGCTTGCGGACGAACGCCCCAAGCGCAGGCGCGGCCGCCCGCGCAAGACCGCAAGGAGCAACAGCCTTGAATTTACAGATGATTTTCACAATGCGGATAATGAGGAGCAAGCGTAATACTTAATCGGCACGGATAATGCCGCGCTTCACCCTTTATGCAAAACAGACCCGCCATGCACGGCAGGTCTGTTTTAACATATAAACCGTATTTTATTTTTCAATAATATAGCCGTTTTGCGCCAGCTTTTGCATAAATGATGCGTAAGCGCTTTGCGCCGTGGCTTCATCTATGCCGTATTCCCCGCGCAGGGCGGCAAGCATGGCGGCTTCGTCGCGCCCAAGCTCAAGCTGTGCCCACAAAAACGCCGCCGTTTCGTTCAGCGTGCGCACATACGGCACCTTGCCGCGGGCGCTGCCCGTTGCAACCAGCAATGCTTCGCCGCAAACCTCCGTGCGCACTACGCCGGGGCGAATAACATACTTCATGCGTTGTACATCTCCTTTTCAAGCGTATCGCGGCACAGGCGGGCGGAATCCAAATCCCCGCGGTTTACAAGCTGCCATACGGGCACGGCTTCAAGCAGCCGTTCCTCCAGCGCGCATACGCGCTGCACATCAAGCGGCGTAGAGCGCGTGAACAAAAACTGCATGAACAGCTCCGCAACCGCCTCCTTTGGCTCAACGCGGCGCATGGCGTTCTCCTGCCCCTGTTTAAGCATTATTATGCCGCCAAGCGGGGCGGAGCGCATACTGCCCATATTCTCCTTGCCGCGCCACGGCGAAGGATGCACGGTTATGCCTTCCTCAGAAAAATCCAGCACGGGCTTATCGCCGTTAATTATGCTCACCCCGTTGCCGCACAGCCGCTTCCATTGCACATAATGCGTTGATTTGCCCGTGCCGCTAAGCGCGGTAAGCAGCCACGCCTGCCCGCGCCATATGAACGCAACGCCGTGAAACATTGTCCGCTCGTAGGGCAGCAGAGCATCGCACGCATGCAGGCACAGCTCCATATGCTCCACCTCCGCCGCCGTGCTGCCGGGCTCATACAGCGGAAGCTGCCGCTCCACCTCCGCCTCGCTTACGCTGACGCGCGCAACCGGCACGCCAAGGCACGCAAACGGCGTATACGCCAGCATATATTCACTATGCGCGCTGCTGAGCATCAGCGGCACGCCGCCAAGTCTTATACAAAATTCCATAATACCAAAATACAGCGGAGAGATCGCCCGATCCCTCCGCTAAAGCCAATCATGTTTATTCCACTATATCCCCAAGTATGTTGCCTGCGGGGTCCACATTAACGACCATACCGTCGGGCAGCTCAAATTCGGTTATGCCCGGGCCGGGGTTTTGCAAATCCGTTTTTGCGGAACCAGGTACTACGTATGTAGGTTCGGGAGTAGGAACTGTCACCTCAGGCATTACAAAGCCAAACTTTTTCATTATGCCGTTCCCCCTTCCTTAACCTTCAAGGCCGACCCATTGGCGGTATACCAGCGGGCGCGTCTCGCCGTAAACTATGTTACCGTCATACGCAACATAGTACGGGGTGATGTTCAGCGGCATACCGTCCGCAAACTCATCCAACAGCATATCATAGCTCATCAGCATTGCGTCTTTCACGCTTTCGCCGAACAGATAATTTGCGTCGTATCCTTCAACGATTTCGGCAAGCCCTTCGCACTTATACCTTTGGCCGTTGATCACGAAGCCGTATTCAACGCACTCGTTCACATCTATGGCGGATATGAACTTGACCGTGTTGGTCATTATGTCATAGATGTACTGCATACGCAGGAACATTGCTTCGCTGTTCAGCGTCATCGCAGGCGCTTCGGGTATTTCCGGAATAGTCGGCGTTACCTCCGGCGTTACCGGGACTTCGGGCGTTACCGGGGTTTCCTCAACCTTATCCGAGGGTCTGCTAAGCATATACGTTGCTGCCGTGGCAACGGCTTGTGTTGTGCCTGGGCTAAACGGCTTCACCTGAGAGCCCGGTTTATAGCTATCATCTGTTGTTATTTTTTCCTGCCCCGCTACCCAAGTACACACTCTCTGTGTAACGCCTGTTACCATTATGCCGTCCAGCGTTACCCAATACGGCGTAAACGTAAACGGGCTGTTCTCTTCCTTGAATACACTAGAATCCAGCTTAAATGCGCCGATGTAGCCCGCATCCATCTGGCCGTTATATGCCCCAGCTGCCAAATTAAGCACTTTGTTATTAACATACAGCGTTTCCTTCACTTTTTTTAGGTCGTAATCATACACAACGGTTATAGTTCTGCATATGCTTCCTCCCCTACCTACGCCGCTGTCGCTGACAATGTAGTTGATGTTGTCTACGTTAAAGCCAACCTGCTGATACAGATTGCGGTCAACGGTGGTCATCAGGTACAAATCGGTTACCTGCTTTATTCTGTCGGCTTCCGGATCGGCATGTGCAACGCTGTACGTCTTGGGGGCAAGGTATGCTTCGTCTACCTCCCAAATATAGTACGTTGCGCCCTTAGTAGGCGTGAAGGCCATGGCGTTCTCTTTGTCAGCAAACGCCTGTACGCAGGTTTCATCGCAAGCTTCCTTCGAGAACGTGCCGCCGTAGAGGTAATTATCGGAAACCTCTTTCGTCAGGTTTTGCAGTACGCCTCTGTAGAATACCATCTTTTCGGGTCCGCTTACATTTGCGCCTTTATCCTTAACATGCACAATGTTGTAATACGGCGCATAGCGGAACGTATAAACGTTGTTTTCGGCATCTTCGCCTGCTTCAATCCCTATCCTTATTGAGCCGTTCTCATAGCCTTCTATGATTTCCCAGCCGTCGCTTGTAAGGTCTTTCGCGTTCTCCGTCACCGTCGCCTCAAACCTTGCATTTCCCGCTACGGTTATAGGTTTGCCGTCTTTATCCGTTATCGCATTGCCCTCGTAATCCTCAAACCTGAACTCATACGGGTACATGTTCCTGTCGTAGTACAGGTTCAGCACAAGGCCGGCTGCGGTAAGTTTTTCGGTACCGGGAATGTCGGGAGCGTTAACATCCTTTACGACATCGCCGACTTTGGCGTTACCCTTGGCATACGTGAATCCCGGGATGTTCAGCACTTTTGCCGTATATGGTTTGCCTATCTCAACAATCTTCTCTATATCATCGGTCTGACGCAGGGTATACTTATCGTCGTTAACATTCTGCACCCAATGAAATACCTGCACGGTTGTGTATTGTGCGTCCTCGGTATACCAGAACGTTATAACGTTCTTGCTTTCGTCCGCGCTTAGCACAAGGGTCTTCTGCACCATGTCTACCTTATAGCCCGGTATCTCCTTGCACGTTTCGATAACCATGGCATGATCGGTTGTCTTCTGCTCATTGCCATAGGTTGTACCGTCGTCCGCCACAACGGGCTTGCGGGTTTTCCAGTCATAGTACCTTACGGTGTATTTGTTGCTTCCTACCGCAGAATAATAGAAAACAACCTCGCTGCCGCCCGGCTTTATTGTAACGGACTTGCTGCCCACGTCAGGGTAATAGCCCTTATAATCTTTATTCAGCTCGTCGCCCGTTTTGGCGTTAAACGTATATGTATAGCCCACAATCCAGTTGTATTTTTCCTGTGCCGCTACTTCGGTTTCGGGTTTGTCTTTAAGCACATACTTAACGGTGCAGGGGGCTGTTGTTTCGCCGCGCCATTTGGCGTAAAGGTTAAGGCTACGCCTTACCGCCGTGGAGGGGCTGAACGCATGCTCCATGCCGTTGTCGTCCATATAGAACCAGCCTACGAATGTAAGACCTTCGTAAGTGGGGTTCACAAAATCCTTATCTAAATCTGCAAGCTTTGTGCCGTGTATAACTCCATTATATTCTGCATACGGCGTTTCTGCATTATCCATCTTTTCTTTGGTTTCCCAAAGCTTAACCGTATGAACTTTAGGCACCCACTTGGCGTAGAGCATAACATCGTTTGCGGGCATGGTCATTGTATCCATGTTCACCTCGGAACCTTCATGGCAACCCGACTCGTTGCACCATGCTTCGAACTTGTAAGCATCTTTCTCGTACACATCATCGGGATAATCCGGCGTAAAGTCATAGCCTTTCAGCGATTCCTCAAACTGGAGGGTCTTAGCTTTCTCCTCCACTTCTTTGCCTACGTTGTGGAACTTCAGGTCGTAGCTGTTGCGGGTGTAGTAAAATTTGTTCACTTCCTGTACTGCGGGATTACTATTACCATCAAATGCCGGAACTGATGTATACTGTGTGAATCCTGCAATATCATGGAATTCTTCCTTCTCGGTTAACTTGTAGCCCTCAGTAACAGGTACTGTTTTATACAAGGCAAACGTTATTTTTTTGCCAGAAACTTCCAATTCTTCTGTTATGACATCAGCTGCAGGTTCCGTGCCGTCAACTATTTGCAAATAATAGTAACAATTGCACTTTTTTGTAATAGTTTTTGAGGCAACATAATCTCGGGTAACACCAGGCATCACATCAAATGCAACTACGCTTGTAGTACCCTCGACTTTCCAACTGTATACTTTGTCTTCACTACCCTCAACCGGAATCGGGAATTCGTTGTGAATATCTGCCCCATACTTGGCGGTGATGGTTTTTACTACTTCACTGCACTTAGGCTGCGCTATATCCCCAACATTCAGTGTACCAGTATACTCCACATAATAATACGTATCAAAAAAAGAATCCACCCTTGTAACCAAATATTTTTTGCCAAGTTCTTTAATAATTTGACCAGTTTTGTATTTTTTTGAATTATATTTGCTTTCTTCGTTTGCTCCGGGCTTGACCCCATCATAGCATTCCGGCCTATGCTGATCCCCATGAGCATCCTTAAACGTCAGCGTATACTCTTTCCTCGTGAAATACACGTTCACCACGGTTGTGCCGTCGGCCTTAACAGTCACATCCGTATCGCTCATTTCTGCATTATATTCGAAATGAGCGGCTTCTTTCCCTTTGAAATCATTATCCTTATACGTTTCGGCGCTTACACTGCTATTTACCGTCAGGTTTGGTTCCGTCTTGGAATCCATATAGCTGTATCCCTTGTCGTTCGCATTTTCGTACCAGTATACAACGGTAATGTCAGCCTCTGTTCTCGGGTTCCAATTTGCCTTATATTTGCCGCCGCCGATAGGCATAACCCGAGGCAGGGTGGCGTTTGGTTCTGCTACCGTACCGTCATCATTGAGTTTATTCCACCATTTAAACGTATACCCGGGTCTTTCGGGTGTGCCGACATTGCCTATGTCCCTGCCGTGGCGCGCATAGATTGGCTCTACGCCGTAGCCGCCGTCAAGGTCAAAGTCCATAAGGTAATATATGCGGTCGTAATAGATTTCAACCACGGTGCTGCCGTCCGCCGCAATCTTAGTACTTTCGGTGTACGGCATGGCAATAAAGCCTGGGTAGTCTTTACCAAGATCCGCGCCTACCGTGGCGTCCGTCATGCCTTTTTTAGCTTCCGTATCCACAAGGGTATATTCGTCGTTTTCGGCGTTCTGCTGATAGCGCTTTACGGTAAAGCCAACCTCCGCGGGTTTATACACCACGGTAACGGTTATGTTCTCCGTCACGCTTCGTATGTCGAACTTCACCTTGCCGTTTTCAAGCGTTACGCCTGTGGATGCACCCTCGCCTGTAACAGTGCCCAAAGTAGGCGTGTAGCCGACTACCTTAGGAACGGTTACGCTCGGCCTAAAAGCATAGTTCTGCGCAACCTTGGCAGACCATGACTTCGCAGCCTGTGCGCCGTTCTCGCCCTCATACTTATAGTTGATAGTGACCGTAAGGGCTGTGTTGTCCGCTATCGCCAGCACCGCTATCAGCGAAGACAGCATTAGCACCGCAAGCACGATAGTCAGCACCCTTCTTGTTTTAATCATGCAATTCCCTCCTTCAAAGCCTTGATTGGTTTCCTTCCATTCCCTTGTTAGCCGAATACGCCGCGCCGCTGCGAAAGCCCCTCCCGCCGACATTGAAAAAATACAGCAAATGCTCCGGTATGCCCCGGCTCGATTGACATTTTCCTGTCATATGCGCCGCGCTGCATCCGGCTAAACGTATTATAATTTTACCACAATTAAAAACAATTTCAAGTGGAATATGATATTTTTTTGAGCCGCGTGCAATTATGCATAAATACAAATTCAA
>CABSAH010000034.1 GCA_902475645.1 uncultured Christensenellaceae bacterium
AAAACGGCTGCGGCGAAATAATCAAATACGCCGTGCTTGCGGGCGGGGAGCTTTTTGATATCATAGAAAATGCGGATATACGCAGCCGCTATGCCGACGTTATAGCCCGCTGCGTAACAATAAAACGGGATATAGTCAGCAGCGACGAGTTCGACACGGGCCGCCGCAAGCTGCTTAACCTTGGGCATACCTTCGGCCACGCCATAGAAAAATGCAGCGGCTACTCCGTCCCCCACGGCACGGCGGTTGGCATCGGCCTTGCCATGATAAGCCGCGCGGCGCATAGGCGCGGCTTCTGCGGGGCTGATGTTCCGCGCAGCATAGAAAGGCTGCTTATGCAATACGGCATGGATTCCGCCGCCGATTTTACGGCCGAGGAGCTTTACAACGCCGCCCTTTCGGACAAGAAGATAGAGGGCGGCAGCATAGCCCTTGTTATACCCGAACGTATAGGCTCATGCCGCGTGCTTACAACAGCATGCAGCGCCATGGCAGACTGGATCAAGGACGGCGGCGCGCTATGATATGCAGCATTCGGCACGGCGCGCGCACGGGCAGCGTTGATATAATATCCTCCAAATCCTATGCGCACAGGCTTATAATATTGGCATCGCTTGCAAAAGGCGCATCCCGCATAGAGTGCCGCGGCACATCAAGGGATATAGAGGCCACCGTAAGCTGCATGAACGCGCTTGGCGCAAGCATCGTGCGCACGGGCGATATGATATATGTTGAGCCCATCGTAAATAAGCCCCGTGGCATACGCGAGCTTAACTGCGGCGAATCAGGCTCCACGCTGCGCTTCCTTTTGCCAATTATAGGGGCGCTCGGTGCAGAAGCCGTATTCAATATGGAAGGAAGGCTGGGCGAAAGGCCGCTTGCCCCGCTTGACGGTGTGCTTCGTGCGCACGGCATGGCAATACAAAAGCAGGGCGTGCGGCTTTATTGCTCCGGGCAGCTAACCGCCGACGAATACGCAATAGACGGCAATGTTTCAAGCCAATATATATCCGGACTATTGATGGCGCTGCCGCTGCTTTGCCATGGCAGTACGCTCGCCGTTACGGGGCGGCTTGAATCGGGCGCATATGTGGATATTACGCTCGATACGCTTAAAACCGCCAATGCCGCCGTTGCATGCGGCGATAACGGGCGGAGCTTTACAATACAGGGCGGCTGCGGATACAATATGCCCGCCGTTTGCCGCGCCGAGGGGGACTGGTCAAACGCAGCGTTCTTCCTATGCATGGGCGCAGTCAGCCGCCGCGGCATAACCGTAACCGGGCTTAACGCATCCTCCCGCCAGGGGGACAGGCAGATTGCCGCAATACTGCGCCAAATGGGTGCGGATGTATGCATCGGCGGCGAAAGCATTACCGTAAAGCGCAATAAGCTTATGCCCATAACCGTTAACGCTTCGCAAATACCCGACCTTATCCCCGCAATATGCGCGCTTGCGGCGGCGGCCGAGGGCGATACGCATATAATAAACGCGGCGCGGCTTAGGCTGAAGGAGTCGGACAGGCTTAAAAGCACGGCGGATATGCTTGCGGCCTTGGGCGTAGGCGTTACGGAGCTTGCGGATGGGTTGACGGTACACGGCACGGGGCATATACTCGGCGGAACGGTTGACAGCCGCAACGACCACAGGATAGCCATGGCTGCGGCGGTTGCCGCATGCGCCGCCGAAGGGAACGTAAGCATACGGGGCAAAGAATGCGTAAGCAAATCCTACCCCGCGTTTTTTGATGTACTCGATACGCTGCATACGGAAGGAGAACACGCATGAGCAGTATTTACGGCGAAAATGTACACATATCCATATTCGGCCAATCCCACAGCGCGGCAATAGGCGTTACGCTGGACGGCGTACCGGCGGGCAAGGCAATAGATACAGCTGAGCTTTTATCATTCCTGCGCCGCCGCGCACCGGGGCAAAACGAATATTCAACCACACGGCGCGAAGCGGATGAGCCGGAGTTCCTTTCCGGGATAGTTGCGGGCCATACCTGCGGCGCGCCGATAGCCTCCATAATACGCAATACCGATGCGCACAGCCGCGATTATGACCCGCTTGCATTCACCCCGCGCCCGGGACACGCGGACTATACCGCCGGCGTAAAATACTCCGGCTTTGAGGACCGCGCCGGCGGCGGGCATTTTTCCGGCAGGCTTACGGCGGCGCTATGCATAGCGGGCGGAATATGCATTCAGCTTCTTAAAAGCGAGGGCATAAGCATAATAAGCCGCATAGCATCGATAGCCAACGTTAATGACGAAGGCGGGCTTACCGAATCAACGGCAAAAAAGCCCTTCCCAACCGTCAGCGATACAGCGGGAGAGGCCATGCGGCGCGAAATTGCCGCAGCCAAGGCGGAGGGCGACAGCGTGGGCGGCACGATAGAATGCCGCATATTGGGGCTTGAAACAGGGCTTGGCGGGCCGCTTTTCGGCGGTATGGAGGGGCGCATAGCCAAGGCCGTGTTCGCCATACCCGCCATAAAGGGAATTGAGTTCGGCGCGGGCTTTGCGGCGGCGAATATGCGCGGGAGCGAAAATAATGACCGCTTCTGCATTGAGGATGGCCGCGTAATTACGGAAACGAATAACTGCGGCGGCATTTTGGGCGGAATAACCACCGCAATGCCGCTTACTTTCCGCGTGGCTGTTAAGCCCACGCCCTCCATAGCGCGGGAGCAGCTTACGCTGAATATGCAAACGCGCACCCTTCAGCCCCTTACGATAGGCGGCAGGCACGACCCCTGCATAGTGCCGCGCGCCGTGCCGTGCGTTGAAGCGGCGGCGGCAATAGCCGTATACGATGCGCTGCTTGGCAGGCGCATGGAGCAATAGCGAAAGGACGGAGCAATGCCGATGGAGCTTTCGGATTACAGGCAAAGGATAGATGCAATAGACGCTCAGCTCATTAAGCTGTTTGTTGAGCGCATGGACACGGCGGCGGATATTGCCCAATATAAAAAGGAACGCGGCATTAAGGCGCTTGACCCCGCGCGGGAGCGCGAAAAGCTGAACGCGATTGCGTCCATGGCGCCAAAGGAGCTTAGCGAATACGCGGTATCGCTTTATTCGCTTATGTTTGAGCTTAGCCGAAGCCGCCAGAACCGCATAATCGGCGCAAGCTCCCCGCTTACGGATGAAATTGACAGGGCCGTTAAGAATACCCCTTCCCTGTTCCCCCGCCATGCCACGGCAGCATGTCTTGAAGCTGAAAGGGCATATTCTCATGCGGCGTGCGAAAAGCTGTTCGCGCGGGCGGATATGCAGTTTTTCCCTACGCTTGAGGCCGTGTTTTCCGCAACGGAGCAGGGCTTATGCAGATACGGCGTAATACCCGTTGAAACCGGTACGGCGAGCGGCATGGGCGCGGTATACGAAATGCTATCGAAGCACAATTTCAAGATAGTGCGCAGCGTAAAGCTGAACGCGCCCGATGGCTGCACCCGCTTCATATGCATATCACGGCAGCCTGAAATATATCCCGATGCAAACCGCACAAGCCTTATGGCGGCGCTGCCGCATGAGCAAACTTCGCTTTACGCGGTGCTTAGCCGCCTCCGCGCGCAGGAAATGCGCCTTATAAGGCTTGAAGGCAGGCCGCTTGCGGGGAAGGATTTCGGATTCATGCTGTATTTTGATATCGAAGCCACCGTAGGCTCGCCCGGGTTCATGCAGCTTATGGGAGAGCTTTCAATCGGCTGCGAAGGGCTGACATATCTTGGCAGTTATACGGAAACGGTATGAGGTGAACGGATTATGCGCTGCGGATTACTTGGAGAAAAGCTGGGCCACAGCTATTCAAAGGCCATACACGAACGCCTTGGCGGATACGACTACGAGCTTATCGAATGCCCGCGCGAAAGGCTGGATGCGTTCATGCGCGGCGGCGATTTTGACGCAATAAACGTTACAATACCGTATAAAAAGGCGGTCATACCCTATTGCGCGCGGCTTTCGCCCATTGCCCGAAGCATAGGCAGCGTAAACGCCGTTATACGGCAAAGCGACGGCACGCTCTACGGCGACAATACGGATGCATACGGCTTTATGAGCATGGTGAACAAAAGCGGCATAGCCGTTGCGGGCAAAAAGGCTATTGTATTGGGCAGCGGCGGGGCTTCCGCCACGGTATGCGCCGTACTTAACGAGCTTAAAGCAAAAAGCGTTACGGTAATATCCCGAAGCGGTGCGGACAACTACGGAAACATACCAAAGCATAAGGACGCGGATATAATAGTAAACACCACGCCCGTGGGCATGTATCCCGATACGGGCAAAAGCCCCGTTGACCTAAGCCTGTTTGACGGCTGTCAGGGCGTACTGGACATAGTATACAACCCGCGCCGCACTGAGCTTATAATGCAGGCGGAGCGGCTCGGCATACCGTGCATCGGCGGGCTTAATATGCTTGTTGCGCAGGCAAAGCGGGCGGCGGAGCTGTTCACCGGCACGGCTATACCCGATAGCCGCACGGATGATATAGAGCGCGAGCTGAGCATCAATATGCAGAACGTAGTGCTTATAGGCATGCCGGGCTGCGGCAAAAGCACGATAGCCGCGGCGCTCGGCAAAAGGCTTGGGCGGACAGTATATGACAGCGACGATATAATAGAGCGCAGCACGGGCATGAGCATACCCGAAATGTTTGCCACCCGCGGGGAGGATGCGTTCCGCGCCGCCGAAACAAAGGCGCTGAGCGAGCTTGGCAGGCAGAGCGGGCTTATAATATCAACGGGCGGCGGATGCGTTACGCGGGCGGAAAACTATCCCCTGCTGCACCAAAACGGCATAATAATTTGGCTTACGCGAAGCATTGCCGCATTGCCCACGGACGGGCGGCCGCTATCGCAAAGCTGCGGCACGGATGCGCTTTTTGCCGCGCGCAAGCCGCTTTACGAGCGTTTTTGCGATATTATTACGGATAACAACGGCGCTGTTGAAAGCACCGTGCAAAGCATTACGGAGGCGTTAAAATGAAGCTGCTTATTATAAACGGGCCGAACCTTAACCTGCTTGGGCTAAGGGAGCCGGACATATACGGCAAGGGAACCTATGCCGAGCTTGTTGAATACATAACCGCCGCGTGCCGCGAAAGGGGCATAGAGGCCGAGGTTTTTCAATCCAATCACGAAGGCGCGATAGTGGATAAGATACAGTCCGCCTACGGCACATTCGATGCAATAATAATTAACCCCGCCGCCTATACGCACACAAGCATTGCCATACTCGATGCGCTGAAGGCCGTAGGTCTCCCTGCGGTGGAGGTTCATCTATCCGACATAAACAGCCGCGAGGCCTTCCGCCGCGTATCCTATGCGGGCATGGCCTGCATAGCCACATATGCGGACCACGGCTTTGAAGGCTATAAGCTGGCGATAGACAAGCTGGCGGACTTGCGGAGAGAATGAGCTAAGGGGTTGAAACAAACAAAGAGATGTATGCTTCTTTTGACTCCCTCCGTCTTTTGCTTCGCAAAATCCACCTCCCTCGACAGGGAGGCTTTTTGGTTTTGAGTTTATACCGTGCCAAACGGCTCCCCGAACGGGGAGCTGTCAGCATAGCTGACTGAGGGGTTGAGGAAAAAAGAGTAGCCACGTTTATCCCTCCGGCTCATTTCGTTCGCCGTCACCCCTTCTTTTGGGCAGACCGCACAAGCCGCACAACGCAAATAAGCCAATCCTCGGATTGGCTTTTGCATAACCCTAATAACGGGCAATTACTTACTATTGATTAGTTTGCCTTCGCGGCCAGCTTAAGGGCAAGCTGAGCCTTTTTGCGGTTGGCGTTGTTCTTATGCAGAACACCCTTGGCGGCAGCCTTATCAACCATGCTTACGGCGTTGACATAGGCGGCGGTGATGGCGGCCTGATCGCCTGCCTCAAGGGACTTGTCAAAGCTCTTTATAGCTGTCTTTACCCTGGAGGTAACTACACGGTTGTTGAGGTTTTTCTTAGCGGTGACTGCCACGCGCTTCAAAGCGGACTTATGGTTTGCCAAAACGGTCTCCCCCTTGTTATTTTTACTCGAACATCGTGTATTATATCACGCCGTTTTGCATAAAGCAAGCATAAATCGCGTACAATTCAGATTTTTTATTCCCATTGCCGCACATAATAGCCCCATAGACAATTTTTTGTTCAAGGAGGGCTTTATATGGCCGATATCCGCACGGACCTTGCCATGGAAGCGCGGGAGCTGCACGCCTGCGCATCCGGCATAAGCGAACAGAATGAGCGTCACAATGGCTTTACCGTAAGCCGCATACGCATAGAAACGGACAAGGCCGCGCATACGCTGGGCAAGGCCAAGGGGCTTTACGTTACAATAGATGCGCCGGAGCTTTACTACGGCGGGGCGGAGCTTACCTCCGCCGTTACCGAAGCGACAGCGAAGGAGCTTGGCGCAATGATGGCCGGGCTCGGCGGCACGGCGCTTGTTGCGGGTCTTGGAAACAGGGCCGTTACGCCGGATGCATTGGGGCCGCGCACGGCGGAAAGGATACTCGTTACGCGGCACATAAAGCAATACATGGCGGACGCCGTGCCAGAGCGTATACGCAGCGTTTGCGCCGTATCCCCCGGCGTACTTGGCGTTACGGGCATTGAAACAATGGAGATGATTCTGGGCGCGGCAAAAAGCTGTGCGCCCGAGCTTATAATAGCCGTGGATTCACTCGCTTCAAGAAGGACGGAGCGCATAGGCTGCACGATACAGCTAAGCGACGCGGGGCTTGAGCCCGGCGCGGGCGTGGGCAACGCAAGGAGCGGGCTGAACAGGCAGAGCATGGGCGTGCCGGTAATAGCCATAGGCGTGCCGCTGGTGGTATACGCAAGCACCATTTCGCGCGACACAGTGGAGCTTATCGCCGATGAGCTGGGGATTGCCGGCAGCGGCGAAAGGGTGAAGGACATTGCCGCAAGGGCCATAAGCGAAAAAACGGGCGAGCTGATAGTTACCCCAAAGGACATAGACGCAATAATAGACAGCATGAGCGCAATGCTGTCAAACGGTATCAACATGGCGTTGTTCGGCGCGGATTATGCCGAGGTACAGAGCATGCTTGCATAAGCCGCGCCCTCCCTTCATAGCAATATGGAAGGAGGATAAGCCATGAACAAACGGATGCGCGGCCGCACACGCGCCGCAAAGAAACGCCATGAGCAGGGCGGCGGAATATTTCTTTTGGCAATAACGCTTATTGCGCTGCTGTGCGCGGCGCTGATACGCCATGCCCTGCGCACGGACAATGCCGAGACAGACGAGCTTACAAGCATAGAGATAGTGCTTGACCATGTTGATGCGGATGAGGGCGTAAGCCGAAGGGTGCTGCTGGAGCTGATGAAGGCTGAAAGCGAAAAAAGCGCGGCTGTCGGCCTATCCGCCCACGGGCCCACCGTGCTTATTTACCATACCCATGCAACAGAGGCGTATTTCCCCACCAAGCGGCATACATACGCCGCCTCAAGCCCATGGCGCACGCATGACAACAGCATGAACGTAATAGCCGTGGGCGAAAAGCTATGTACCCTGCTCAACGAGCGCTACGGAATACAGGCCGTACACGATACCACCGACCATGAACCGCCCAAGCTTTCCGGCGCCTATTCGCGCTCCGTTAAAACAATGCTTGAATACAAAAGAAAATATCCCACGATAGAATTGTTTATAGATTTGCACCGCGATGCATACGGCAACGACCCCAAAGCCCCTGCGGATTATTTGGTTATAAACGGCAGGGAGTGCGCCCGCATAATGTTCGTTGTCGGCACGGGCGAGGGCACAGCGGGCACGGGTTTTGACGAAATGCCGGACTTTCAATCCAACTATGCCTTGGCAAAGGGCATAAGCGAATATCTCTGCTCAATCCATCCTCAGCTTGCGCGTAAAATCCGCGTAAAGGTGGGGCGGTATAACCAGCATGTATCATCGCATTGCCTGCTTGCGGAGGTGGGACACAACGCAAACACGCTTGAGCAGGCCATGAACGCGGCCGATTTTCTTGCCGAGGCGATAGCCAACGCCGTATCCGTTTCCCCCGATGCGGACGCCCTGCCCGCAATGCTGCCCCTTACTCCGTAGGAAGCAGTATTATAAACAGCGCGCCGCGGTTAAGCTCGCTCGTCAAATTTATCTCTCCGCCGCACAGCTCAACTATGCGCTTTGCAATGCTCAGCCCAAGCCCGTTGCCCGCCGTGGCGCGGCTGCCCGCGCCCTGATAGAAGCGTTCAAACGCATGCTGCCGCGTTTGGGCGCTCATGCCCACGCCGTGGTCTTCAATCTCCACGCGGACGTTTTTGCCGTGCTTCATGCAGCATATGCGCACCTCTCCCCCGGGCTTACTGAACTTTATGGCGTTGCCCAAAATATTCAGCCAAACCTGCGAAAGCATCTCCTCGTTTGAGGTATATTCAACCTCCTCCAAATCTATGTCAAGGCTTATGTCCTTCGCTTCCCAGTCCTTTTGCAGAAGCAGTATGCAGGTTCTAAGCTGTTCATCCAGCCTGAACGTTGTTTTGTCCGTAACTATCTGCTGGTTTTCCACCCGCGTAAGAGTAAGTATATTTGAGGCCATGTTGGTCAGCCTGTCGGCCTCGTTAATTATAATATCCGCGTATTCCTGCCGCTGCGCTTCGGTAATGTCGCCTTTTTTAAGCTGCCGCGCAAAGCCGCGTATGGATACCATCGGCGTTCTGAACTCATGCGAAAAGGAATTGATGAAATCCCTGCGGAAAAGCTCCGTGCTGCCAAGCTCCTCCGCCATCACGTTAAAGCTTTTCGTAAGCTCCTCCAGCTCGTTCCTAACGCCCTTTATCTCCTCCACCCTAACGGAAAAGTCGCCCTTTGCAACGCGGCGCACGGCCCCTATTATCTGCTTCATGGGTCTGAAGTACCACCGCGTGAGCAGCGCATTTATGCCCGTGCCTACCGCAACGCATATGCCAAGCGCAATTACGGGCCACACCACCGCGGGGTATTTCACCTCCGGCAGCACGCCCAAAAATTCCAGCAGCAGCATAACCGTTACGGTCAGCACGGCGGTTGAAAGCATTACAATGAAGGTGGCGAACACCATCTGCGCGCCGAGCTTTTTCATTGCTTCTTCACCGCCTTGTAGCCAAGTCCGCGCACGGTAACAAGCTCTATATCATCGTTGCCCTTCAGCCTTTCGCGCAGGCGGTTTATATGCACGTCCACCGTCCGTTCGTCCGTTTCGCTCTCCATGTCCCATATCTCGTCCATAAGCTGCCTGCGGGTGAATATGTGGTTCGGGTAGGATAAAAGCTTATACAGCAGCATAAATTCCTTGTTCGGCAATTCATGCTCCCCCGCCGTATCGGTAAGCGTATGCGCATTGTAGTCAAGCGTGGTGGCGCCCGTTGTAAGCCGCCGCTCGCTCACTATTCTGCTTCGCCTTAAAAGCGCCGCAATGCGCAGCATCATCTCCTCCTCATCCACGGGCTTAACCATGTAATCATCCGTGCCCGCAAGGAAGCCTTGCTTTTTATCCTCCGCGCTCTGCCGCGCCGTAACCATCAATATTGGCACGTTGCAGCCCGCGCCGCGCAGCTCCCGCGCAAGCGTATAGCCGTCCATATCCGGCATCATAACGTCCAGCACTATCAAGTCAATGTGCTTTTTGTCCATGACCGACAGCGCCTCCGCCCCGTTCGATGCGGGTATAGCCTCGTATCCGTTTTGCTCTATCACGGCCTGCATAAGCCGCCGCGCGTTTATGTCGTCCTCCACAACCATTATCCGAAACATAGCCTTGCCCTCCGGTGCGATAAGGTCTAATATGAATTATATCATCAGGATAATAAAAAAGCGAGCTTTCGCCCGCTTTGATGATGCTTTGTACGTTCGGCCTTATTTTATGCCGCTCACGCGGTCATAATACTTCTTTATATTTATTTCTTCCTTCCACTTTTCAATGCAGTCATTGTAAATGGCAGCCTTCTCGTCCTCGGTCAGCTTATCTATTATGGCCTGCTTAATATCCTCAAACGGGGTGTCCTTCACTTCCGCATCGGAGGTGTACTGAATGAAGTGGAACCCGGCTTCCGTCTCAACAGGGTCGCTCACATCGCCTATATTCTCAAGCGAAACGGCGGCAGTGCCAAAGCCATCGTAATACTTATCTATGGTGCTTTCGCTTATCAAATAGCCCTTGGACTTGTAGGGCTCCTGCTTCATGCCGGGATCCTCGCCGTATTCTTCAACAAGGGCGTCAAAATCCGCGCCGTCGGCAAGTTTCGCCTTCACCTCTTCAACTATCTTGTTCACGTCCTTGGTGGTGTCGCCCTCCTCGGCGTTCTTTATAAGTATGTGCTTGCAGAAGCGATATCCTTCGGGCACGGTCAGCACGCCAATGGTGTCGCTGCCGCTTGCGGCGCCGGAATAATCGGTATAGAACTTGGCGGGATTTTCTGCGTATTCGGCTTTCTTGGCGGCAAGCTGCTCATCATAATAAGCCTTTGCCTTATCCTCGGTAATGTTCACGCCGGAATAGAGCGATTCCATATACTTGTTGGCTATGGCCGCATCGCGGGCGCTATCCTCTATCATTTTAAGGTAGGTTTTATAGTTCCAACCGCTCTTTTCAAGGTCCGCCCTGAAAAGCTTTTCCGCTTCGGCACGCTTGGCATCCGCGTCGGTTATGGATTCATCTACCTTGGAATTATACCGCGCTATCATCTGGTCAAGCTGCTCCTTATAATCCGCCTGAACCTGTGCTTCTTCCTCATCCGTCAGCGTAACGCCGTTCTGCTTGGCCACAACAACGGGCAGGGCGTTGCGGATAAGGTTATCGAACACCTGATCCTGCATACGCTTGAGTGCTTCGGGCGTGGAAACATTGTAAAGTCCGTACATGGAATATACCTGTGCAAGGTAGTTGTAGTTATTATAGTAGGCGTTTACGCCTATGTTCATGTCCCCCACCTTCAGCACGGTGTAGTTGGGATTGTTCACCGAGCAGGCGCTCAGCGCCGCCGCAATCATAATGGCGGCAAGTACAAGGGCAATGGTCTTTGTTGTGCGCATTTTTCAAAAATCTCCTTCGTAATCAGCGTAATCCGCGCGCGAATATACCACGCGCGGATAAACCACCCTACTATTTTATCGCCCAAGCGCCCAACTGTCAACGCAAAAGGCGCTTTGGACACAGATTTAACATTATCGTACCGCTATTGGCCCACTTTTCACAATATAATTCTGGAAAAACTTTTATCAATCGGTTATAATGGTTACAAAATAGGAGAGTGTGATTTATGCGGCATATACCAAACGTACTTTCGGGCATACGCCTTATATTGGTCGGCGTGTTCATATTTCTGTTCGCGCGGGCAAAATATCTTGCCTGCCTTATAGTATTCGCAACGGCATTTTTGACCGACCTGCTTGACGGCTACCTTGCCCGCAGGAACAATTGGATAACCGACCTTGGCAAGGTGCTTGACCCGCTGGCGGATAAGCTGATGATAATAGCGGCGCTTGTGTGCTTCTATTCCGCCGGATGGCTGCCGCTTTGGATATTGCTTGCGGTGCTTATAAAGGAAGGCATAATGATAATAGGCGGTATGCTGCTTTTCCGCAGGGAAGTGGTGGTATACGCCGATTGGTACGGCAAATTCGCCGCAGGCTTTTTCAACGCGGGCGTTGCGCTTACGCTTATCAAAAACTTTCAGCCTTGGATAGGCAGGCTGAACATAATCATATTCTCCATTGCAATCGTGCTTGCGGTAATAGCCCTTGTACACTATGCCAAGGTGCAGGTTTTCAGCCGCAGGAAGAAGGAATCCTAACATACGCCCCGTCACAGCTCCAATGAGTCGCCTTACGGCGGCTTTTTTGGTGCGGCCTTGCTTTGCCTTGTGCGGCGGCGGGTTTTGGGGTATAATATGCGTTGGCGCCCCCATGCGGCTTTGCATGAGGGCATGATTGCGTACAATAAGCTTTTACGGAGGATTTTATGCATATAATAGTCGGCCTCGGCAACCCCGGGCGTGAATATGCCGATACGCGGCACAATATGGGCTTTATGGCGCTGGACATATTGGCCGCAAGGCACAATATAGATATAAGGAAAGAGAATTTCCGCTGCGTTTACGGCGAAGGGCGCATAGGCACGGAGCGTGTGATACTCGCCAAGCCCTTAACGTTTATGAACAACTCCGGCTGGGCTGTGCGGGATATTATAAACTGGTTCAAGATTGAGCACGATGAGCTTGTTGTTATATATGACGACATAGACCTTGACGCGGGCGAGCTGCGCATACGCGAAAAAGGCTCCTCCGGCAGCCACAACGGCATGAAAAGCGTTATATATCAGCTCGGGTTCGATGATTTTCCCCGCATCCGCGTGGGCGTGGGCGCGCCGGAGGACGGGCGCGACTTGATAGCGCATGTTATGTCCATGCCGTCCGGCGAATCGCTTGACAAGGTAAAAGCGGCGCTGTGCTCCGCTGCTGACGCAGCGGAGCTTATTGCGGCGGGCAATATTACAGAAGCGCAGATGCGCTTTAACAAAAAGCCCAAGCGCAAGAAAAAAGAAGAAGCGGCCAAGGCTGAGGCCGAACGCATGGAGCAGGAAGGCGAAGCGAAGGATGAATGAGCATCCGCTTATAAAAATACTCACCTCTCACCCCGAATATGTGCGCCTTGCCGACGCATTAAAAAAGGGCGAGGGCAGCGCGGCGGTGTTCGGGCTGGGAGAGGCTGTGCGCCCGCACATTGCGGCGGGTCTTTTTTGCCATACCGAAAAGCCGATATTGATAATAACCGCCAATGAATCAAGCGCCGCAAGGATACAGCAGGACATGGCCGCGTTTACGGACAGGGCGTATCATCTGCC
>CABSAH010000035.1 GCA_902475645.1 uncultured Christensenellaceae bacterium
CAGGGCGGCGCTGGGAACGCTGTTTACATGGAAGCTTGGCATACTCATTGCGGTGATAGTTCTGAGCGTGCTGTTCTATCGCCCGTTCTGTAAATGGCTCTGTCCGCTGGGCGCGTTCTACGCCTTGCTGAACAAGGTTTCCCTGTTCCAAATGAAGGTTGACAAGAACAAATGCGTTTCCTGCGGAAAATGCGCCAAGGTCTGCAAAATGGATGTGGACGTGACAAAAACGCCAAACCATACCGAATGCATCCGCTGCGGGATGTGTGTCCGTGCCTGTCCGACAAATGCCGTGCGTTTCCGCTACGGGTTTGGTGACGGTAAAGATAAATCCATTGCGGCAGAAACGCCGCAGACAAACAACAATAATGAGAACAAGGAGGAACAAACGTGAACGCAAAGAAGCTCTTGACGGCTGTACTGGCGCTCGTGCTTGTGTGCGGTCTGGCTGCCTGCTCTTCCGTGCAAAAGGACAATATGATGGACAACGATAAGGAGCCCATGCAGTCCGATATGATGGAAGAAAAGGTTATGGAGAATACGGACGGCATGATGAGCGAGAAGTGCGTGTGCGGCGAGGACAGCAAGTGTATAACCGACGGTATGTGCGCCGAGGGCTGTATGTGCATGAAGGATGGTATGAGCGCCGAGGATTGCACGTGCATGGACGGCGGCTGCATGAAAGATGGCATGGATATCGGCGGCAGCATGTGCGGCAATAGCGGCATGACGGAAAATGAGTGCATGTGCGGAGAGGATAGCAAATGCATGAATGAAGGCATATGCAACGATGGCTGCATGTGCATGGAGGACGGCATGTGTACCGAAGAATGTAAGTGCATGGATGGCGGCTGCATGAAGGATGGCATGTGTATGGATGGCTGCACGTGCAGCGAAAACAATATGATTGTAAAGGAGTTACCCGGATGAATAGGATAAATACTGCCGGCAGGCTGCTGGCGCTGATAATGACCGTTTTGCTTGTGCTGATTATGGCAGCTTGCGGCGAAAAGGACGGCAACAAAACGGACAACATGAACAATAAGGACAATATGGGCAGCATGGATAGCATGGGCGGCGATGATTCCTCCATGGACAACGAGCCGAAAAATGAGGACGAAGCAACCGCCATGCATAAGGATCTGATGGCACAGGAAAACGCCATTCTGTCCGCAAATACAGAGCTTTGGGAAAAGGTATTCATGGCGGCCGATAAGGGCATGACCATGCAGGAGGACGGCAAAAATTACGGCGATTTCCTGCTTAAGACCATTGAAGCCGCAAAGGATCAGTTTACGGCGGACGAGCTGAAGCTGCTCCAAGGCGAGGCTGAGAAGATACGCGATATTGAAAACAAGCTGACCATGCTTGAAGAAAAATATCCCAATATCATTCAAAAGTCGGTTGACGGCGATATCAACATGCCTGCGGAAGGCAACATGAGCATGGCGCCCGACGACGGCAGCATGCAGAAGTTCCCCGCCTTTGAGGGCAAGGACCTAGATGGCAACACGGTGAAGAGCGACGAGCTGTTCTCCGCCAACGCCGTCACCGTGGTGAATTTCTGGTTCACCACCTGCAATCCCTGCGTGGGCGAGCTTTCCGAGCTGGACGCGCTGAACAAGGAACTGGCGGAGAAGGGCGGCTCCCTCATCGGCGTCAACACCTTCACGCTGGACGGCGACGAGGCAGCGATTTCCGAGGCGAAGGACGTGCTGGCCAAGAAGGGCGCCACCTATCAGAATGTGTATTTTGACTCCGACGGTGAGGCGGGAAAGTTTACCACCAACATCTTTGCCTATCCCACCACCTATGTGGTCGACCGCAGCGGCAATATCGTGGGTGAACCCATCGTAGGCGCCATCACGGAAAAGAAGCAGGCGGAGACGCTGCAAAAGCTCATCGACCAGGCTCTTGCCGCCGATATGGGCTGACAAACGAATTTATCTTCTCAGAAAGGAGGGATACACCATGTATCGGAGAGTATTGCCGCTTCTGCTCACCGCGGTACTGCTGCTGAGCGGCTGCACTGCCGGGCAGAAAAATATGCCGCAGAAAACGGACGAGAAGGAAATGACCGGACAGCCCTCTGATATGTCCGGTGAAGGAAGCATGTATATGGATACCACGGAAAATGTCATATATCTGGCGGGCGGCTGCTTCTGGGGCATGGAACAGCTGATGCAGTCCATCCCCGGCGTCATCGATGCCGAGAGCGGCTACGCCAACGGCAGCTGCGAGGAGGATGCCGACTACGGAACCGTATGCCGAGGCGACACGGGCTTCCGCGAAACGGTGCGCGTAGAATATGACCCGGAGCAGGTAAGCCTTGACGCGCTGCTGCTGGCCTACTTCTATGTCATCGACCCAACGGTTGAAAACAGACAGGGCAACGACATAGGAAGTCAGTACCAAACCGGAGTCTACTACACCAACGATAAGGCGAAGGAGACGGTGGAGCGCATTGCGGATATAGAGCGTAGCCGCAGCAAGAAGTTCTTTGTGGAAATCGGTCCGCTGAAGAATTACTACCCTGCCGAGGAGTATCATCAGGATTATCTTGAAAAGAACCCCAACGGCTACTGCCACATTCCAAGGGCAGAAATGGAGCTGTTCTCAAGGCTTCGCATTGACCCGGGCGATTATAAAAAGCCTGCGGCGGAGTCAATCTGGGATAAGCTGACGGCTGAGCAGTACCGCGTAACGCAGGAAAGCGGCACGGAGCGCGCCTTTACCGGCGAATTCTGGAATCAGTTCGAGAAGGGCATTTATGTGGACATAGTAACAGGGGAGCCGCTGTTTTCCTCAACGGATAAGTTTGAAAGCGGCTGCGGCTGGCCTGCATTTACAAAGCCCATAGAGGAACCCGCCGTGGTAGAGATAGAGGACAACAGCCACGGTATGCGTCGCACGGAGGTTCGCAGCCGCGCCGGGGATTCACACCTTGGCCATGTATTCACGGGCGATTTGGAATCGCCCAACGGCGTGCGGTACTGCATAAACAGCGCATCCCTCCGCTTCGTCCCATACGAAAGGATGGAAGCCGAAGGCTACGGATATCTGCTGTATCTGTTTGAAGAATGAAACCATAATAAAGCATGAAAACAGCGCACCCAATCTGAAAAACGGTTGGGTGCGCTGCTGTTGCCTAAAGGGTTTTTATTCTGTCGCCGCGTCAATATAGCGGCAAAGGGCGGCGGATAGCGCATTGATGTCTACGCCGGACGTGTTTATAAGCAGATCGTAGTTTTCACGCGCACCCCACTTCTGCCCGCTGAAGAAGGAATAATACTTTGCGCGGCTTCGGTCTATTTTTTCAATGCTTTTCTTCATCTGCGCCTCGTTTAGGCTTTCGCCCTCGGGACGGCGCTCCATGCAGCGCTTGATTTTGCTCGGCATATCCGCATATGCAAAAATGCGGATTGGGTTAAGCTCCTTAAGTACATAGTCTGCACAGCGGCCCACTATCACGCAATCGGATTTCATGGCAAGCTCACGGAGCAGGTCGTGCTGCTTGGTATAGATTGAAAGATCGGGGTGGAACATGGCATCCGACGTCATATAGAAACTGTGCCCTATTTGAATGGGAAAGCTCATTGTGGGTCGCATTTCCTCAATTTGGCGCACATATTCTTCTGACATCGCGGTTCTTTTTGCAATTTCCGTAATTATCTCCTGATCAAAGTAGGCAATTTGCAGCTTTTCGGCTATCCTGCGGCCAAGCTCGCGTCCGCCGCTGCCGAATTCGCGGCCAATGGTGATTATCCGTTTCATGTTGTACTCCTTTCCGGCAAAGCCTATTATTTGAGTAAATAATGTTGAAAGCAGCCTACTGTTCCCGCTTCAAAAGCCAGCTTGCCATATCCCGCAACGTTTCTTCCATGGAGCGCGGCTGATACGCAAAGCATTCCGATGCGGCCGCGTGGCTGAAATGCCCGTTTGACGCAAGAACGGCAATGGAATACGGCGTGAAGAACAGCGGCTTTTTATCCTTAAGGCAGCGCTTTTCATAATAGGGCGCGGCAAGCTTTGCAAGCCAAAGCGGCAGGCAGAGCGGGCGATACCCGACATTTGCCGTTTTCCCCAGCAGCCTTAGCATTTTGCGGATTGTAGCATAGTGCCCCGAAAGGATATAACCCTTACCGGATTCTCCGCTTTCTGCGCAGGCTAAAATGCCGTTCGCCACATCCCGAACATCAACAAAGTCATATCCGCCGTGAACGGCAAGGGGCAGCTTTCCGGCAAGGAATGTTTTTGCCATGGCCGTGAAGCTTCCGCATTGAACGTCGCCCGGCCCTATTATACCCGATGGGAACACAACGCTTGCGCTTAGCCCATGCTGCGCAGCGTCGAATATCAGCTCCGTTGCGGATGCTTTGCTCTTAGCGTATTCGCCGTCTACAAGTCCGGGGGATAATATGCAGTCCTCCGTCATAACGCGGCCAAACGGCTTTTCAGGTATGGCATGAACGGAGCTTATATAAATCAGCCTTCCTACGCCATGCTCCGTGCATTGCCGAATTATGTTCCGTGTTCCGCCAACATTGACCTGATAAATCGTAGCTCCGGGCCTTGATGCAACGGAAACTATTCCCGCGCAGTGGATAACGCATGTGCGGCTGTCTGCATCCGCAAACAGGCCTGCAAGCGTGCTTTCCGTGCATACGTCGCCCGTTACGGCTTTTACCTCCTTGGGCAGCAAAGCCTTATAAGGGTCGTTATCCAGCACCAGCGCATATACCTTAGCACCGCGGCGTATCAATTCCTCCGCAACGGCTCTGCCTAAGAATCCGGTAGCGCCTGTTATAATATAGCTATCGTACATATTGAAATCCTCCCCTCGAAATAAGCGCACGACTGTTGCTTATCTTTCACAAGTACAGTATACTTTACATAAGGAACTGATACAATCGGCACTCGCGGCATGGCTGTAAGTAAAGCGACACAGCCGAACCAAATGTTGCCTAACATTGTAAACTTTTTTGGAGGGCTTTTTGATGGAAAAGATGGACGCAAGGAAACGCTATACGCAGATGGTACTCAAGCAGTCTTTTTTAACGCTATTGAAGGAAAAGCCGGTCAATAAAATTACGGTCAAGGAGGTCTGTGCGCTTGCGCAGCTTAACCGCGCCACCTTCTATGCGCATTACAGCGATTGCTTTGCGCTTATGGAAAGTATTGAGAACGAGCTTATAGGCGCATTTGAAAAGTCCCTTCGCTATGTCAACTCCTTTGACGTAACGGCGCTGATAGAGGCTATATACGATATGGTGGATCAGAATAGGGAGGCATGTCAGGTGCTTATTCTTGGGAACACAAGCTCAACGGTTTTAATGCGCATGATAGCATTGGCTAAAGCGGATAGCATTGCCTACTGGCGGCGGGTGCTGCCCAAGGCCGATGAAGCGGAGCTTGAAATGCTGTATACCCATTTATCCAATGGCTTGATGCACGTTGTAGTGGAAGGATATGATAAATACAGCAAGGATGAAACCATACGCTTTGTAAGCCGCGTGGTCAAGGCCAGTCTTTCGCTGTTTAGATAAGGAATGTATACTGATTTATCAATAAAATGTTGACATGCTTTTGCGCATAAAATATACTTCTGTCAGGAACACTTCCTAATAGGAAAAACCATATGCCCGTTTTAAGGGCAGGAAAGGAACAAATGTATATGAACAATGCCGATGATATAACGAACGAAGAATTTGATACCAAATCACTCTATCAGATAGGCTATGGCCTGTATGTGCTTACCACGAGGGATGGGGATAAGGATAACGGCTGCATAGTCAATACCGTAATGCAGGTAACAAGCACGCCGCCGCTTATAGCGGTTGTTGTAAGCAAGCAGAATTACACCTGCGGCCTTATTCAAAAAACAGGCAAGCTTAACATAAACAGCCTGTCCGAAGCTACGCCGTTTGAGGTATTCAAGCATTTTGGTTACCAAAGCGGCAGGGATACCGATAAATTCGCAGGATGCTCCCCCGAAAGGAGCGCTAATGGCCTTATAATACTTCCCAAGCATACGGTAGGCTATCTTTCGCTTGAGGTTGAGCGCGAACTTGACTTCGGCACGCATATACAGTTCATGTGTACGCCCGTTGAGGGGAAGCTCCTATCCGATGAGGAAACAGTGAGCTATACCTATTATCAGAACAATATCAAGCCCAAGCCGCAGCCGGAGAAGAAGTCGGGCTTTATATGCAGGATATGCGGGTATGTCTACGAAGGCAGCACGCTTCCGGATGACTATATTTGCCCCATATGCAAGCACGGAGTTGCCGATTTTGAACCGATTTAACGGCGGCGCTACAATGAGCTGGTTTAAGCCTAAATAAAAAGCCCCTGCACTTGGCATATTGCCATAAGCGGGGGCTTTGCTTTTACTCAATTTCCGGCTCGGCTTTTTATATCCTGCAATTCAAAACGGTATTTTTGCGTACAGTTGGGATACTTTTTGCGGTCAACCTCGCCTAAAAACATATCTATCGGCCTTATCCAAAGCGAACCGTTGCCGTAAAGCTTTCTGTATATAACGTATTCTTCGCCCGTTTCGCTGTGGAGCGCGGTATCCTCAACCAAATAGTAATCTCCCTTAAAGTGGCGATATACGCGCTTTAGCTTCAATTCCTGCATAAAAATGCTCCCTTTCCGTAATAATGCCGGGGGCAAATGCTCCCGGCAAAAATCTTACGCGCCTGATATTACGCGGTAAGCGCATCCACGCGGCTGATAAGCTCATTCAGCGTATGGATGCTTTCTTCATCCTCCACTATAAGGTCAAATGCATCTTCAACCTCAAGTATAATCTCCGTCAGATCAAGTGAATCGATGCGCTCGTCGCAGGAGCCTTCTCCGGTTATGGCGCGCGCAATGTCCATGATCCGCTCACCGTTTGACATAAAACGACCTCCGAATAATTGCTGATAAATAAATATGTCATATTATGCGTAAAAATAACGCACAAGGAATTCTACTGCAAATGTAAGGCTTTGTCAAGCCAAGGCATAATATATGGCTTCCATATGGGGTAAAGGTGAAGTATAATACAAGATGTTGATATTGAAAGGAGCAGGCAATGGCAGGCAATAAAACGGGCGGGAACAAAAAAGAAGCCCAAAGAACGGGAACAAACAAAAGAACCTCCGATAAGGTCATAGTTGACAGGAAAGCGACTGAGGGTAAAAAAGAAAATGCGGGGGAGAACGCAGCGCCAAAGGACGGCAAAACAAAGCTGATATCCATCCTTGCCGCCGCTGTGCTGGCGCTGATACTTATATTCAAGCCCGAACTGCTGCAAGAAGTGATAGATTCCGTCACCGCTGCAAACGCAGAGGGCGTATTTGCGGCGTTTATAGACGTTGGGCAGGGGGACAGCATATTCCTGCGCTCGCCAAGCGGCAAAACCATGCTTGTGGACGCAGGTACGCCGGATTCATTTGAAAGCATACAGGACGTGCTTAACGGGGAAGGCGTAACAAAGCTTGATGTGGTAATCATGACGCATCCGCACAGCGACCACATGGGCAGCATGAAAAAGGTTATAGAGAATTACGGCATAGGAACGTTTTATATGCCGGATGCCGTGAACACAACAAGCACGTTTGAAAAGGTGCTGAACGCGCTTGAAAGCAAAAAGGTTAAAACAAAGGTGATATGGGGAAGCGCAAATACCACAATAAAGTGGGATGACGATGTTGAGGTGCGCGTGCTTTCGCCGATACAGGGCGCGGATTATCAGAATAAGCTTAATAATATGAGCTTGGTGGTCAAGGTAACATACGGCGAAACCTCGCTGCTGCTTACCGGCGATGCCGAAAGCTATGCCGAGGAGTTAATGATAGCCTCCGAAAAGGAGCTGCTTAAAGCGGATGTGCTTAAAATAGGACATCACGGTTCATCAACTTCAAGCTCGCAGGCGTTTCTTGACGCCGTTCGGCCCAAGGCCGTTGTCATTTCCGTCGGCAAAAACAACGATTACGGTCATCCGCACAGAGAAACAATGCAGCGGCTTAAAAAGCTGGGAACGGAAATATACCGCACCGATAAGCTCGGCACAATACGCATGCTTTTTACCGAAAGCGAAGTGCGCCTACTCAACGGGGATAAATAGCCTATTGAACAGGTTGCGTATTATATCGGGCGGCAAAGCCGACAATGTGCAAGACCATGGGTTTTTATCGGTTTTGACGTACATTCGCCTTGTCAAGCTTTTCGCTCGATCTAATTTTCATATACTGTCCTTCCGTTAAGGTCAATATGGGAATCCGCCGCCCACCTCAAGCACCTGCCCCGTTATGAAAGATGCGCTGTCGGACGCAAGGAATAGCATTGCGGCGGCAACATCGTCCGCTGTGCCAAGCCTCCCTAACGGCGTTCTGTCTATAAGCTTCAGCCTGTCGTTTTCGTCAAATTCGGCCATCATGTCCGTATCTATTACGCCTGGCGCAACGCAGTTTACGCGGATGCCTGTTGGCCCAAGCTCGCGGCTAAGCGCCTTTGTAAGGCCAATAACGCCGGCCTTCGCCGCTGAATAAGCCGCTTCGCAGGAGCCGCCGTATATACCCCAAACGGAGGATACGTTTATTATGCTTCCGCCGCCGCGAACGCGCATGGATGGCAGCGACGAATGAATCATATTGTATACGCCCGTAAGGTCTGTATCGATTACATGCCGCCATTGCTCGAATGTGGTATATTCAAGCATTGAATAGTGCGCAACGCCGGCATTGGCTATCAATACGTCTATTCCGCCAAGGGTGGAACATATGTGCTTTGCCATGCGTTCCGTTTCGGCAATATCGGCAACGTTGCCCTTAACGGGAACGGCCATTGCGCCAAGCTCCACAAATTCCTGCATAAGGCTTTGCATTGCGGAATCGTTTTCATGATAGCCGGCGGCGATTCTGTATCCCGCGCGGGCAAAACTGAGGGCGGCGGCCCGGCCTATGCCGCGCGACGCACCGCTTATCCATACGGTTTTAGCCATTAAAAATCCTCCGTAGGCATTGAAGTATTTTTATAAACGATATCATAAAAACGCCTTTTTTTCCATAGGCATATGGACCTCATACTAAAACCAAAAAAATAATTAAATGGTTTATTATTTTGTCGTAATGCGCTATAATATGTTTTGCTACGCATATAAGAAGGAGAGAATAATGACGCAGAATAAAGCGCGCAAGGCCGGCATAATGGATATATTGCGAAGCCCATACGCACACGGATTCTTCAAAAAGTATAAATGGAGCTATCTGCTTGGCATAGCTATTCTAATTGTTATAGACAGCGCGCAGACGGAAGTACCCAGAATAGTTGGGCAGGTAATAGACGGCATAAAGTACACAACGCTTGATGAAGCGGGCTTTGCATCCGCCATTGCGAGGATAGCCGTTATAGCCGTATTGGTGCTTGCGGGCAGGATAGGGTGGAGGTATTGCATATTCGGCGCGGCAAGAAAAATAGAGCGCGATATGCGAAACGACCTTTTCAGCCACCTTAACACGCTGCCCGTATCGTATTTCCACGAGCATAATGCGGGCGAAATAATGGCATACATGACCAACGATATCGAGGCCGTGCGCATGACGTTCGCGGCAACGATAATGATGGGCCTTGATATGATAACCATCGGCGTTGCAACGCTGATTAAGATGATATTCCAGATAGATTTGAGGCTAAGCCTTGTAACGGTAATACCGCTTAGCATGGTTGCGTTTGTAAGCACATTTGTGGGGCGGGAGATGCATAAGCGCTTCACCAAAAGGCAGGAGGTATTTGCCAAGGTTTCCGATTTTGTACAGGAAAAGCTCAGCGGCATAAAGGTAATAAAGGCATTCGTTCAGGAGAAAAAGGAGATAGCGGCGTTTGAGGCCGTGAACAGCGAATCGCGCACGGCAAATATAAGGGACGCCAAGGTGCAGGCGTTCATGTTCCCGTTTATGCATATGATAGCCGGCTGCTCCATGGCGATTGCGATAGCCTACGGCGGATATATAGCCATACTCGGCCGCATAACCGTCGGCGATTTTTCGGCATTTGTGCAGTATCTTAATATGCTCGTTTGGCCGATTGCGTCCATAGGCAGAATAATAAACGTTGTAACGCGCGGCTCGGCTTCCCTAAAGCGCGTGGAAAGCGTTTTGCACACAGAATCCGATATAAAGGATGCCTTGCCCGAAATAACCGATAATGAGCCGATAAGGGGCGAAATAGAGACGCGGCAGCTTACGTTCCGCTATCCGGGTACGGATAGGGAGGTGCTGAAGGATATATCGTTCCATGTTGAGCCGGGGCAGACGCTCGGCATAGTGGGGCGCACGGGCGCGGGCAAAACCACGCTTGTGAACCTTATGCTAAGAATTATAGATCCCGATGACGATATGCTCTATATAGGCGGCAAGGAGATACACAAAATCCCGCTGCAAACGCTCAGAGCGTCAACGGGCTACGTTATGCAGGATAACTTCCTGTTTTCGGATACGATACGCAACAACATAGCATTCGGCGACCATACCAAATCGTTTGACGAAATTCAGCAGGCGGCAAAAATGGCATGCGTTCACGACAATATAGTTGATTTCCCCGATGGGTATGAAACAATGGTCGGCGAGCGCGGCGTTTCGCTTTCCGGCGGGCAGAAACAGAGGATATCGATTGCGCGTGCGCTGATACTTGATCCCGAAATACTGATACTTGACGATGCGCTTTCCGCCGTGGATACCGATACGGAGGAAAAGATACTTGAAAACCTTAAAACGCTTCGCCGCGGCAAGACGAACATTATAATAGCGCACCGCATATCCACATTGCAGAACGCGGATAAGATAATTGTTATAGACGGGGCAAGAATAATTGAGGAGGGCAACCACGACGAGCTTGTTGCCCGGGGCGGAATGTACGCGGATTTGTACCATAGGCAGCTGCTTGAAAAGATGAAGAAGGAGGAATACGGGCTGTGAGCATGAATAAAGCAAAAGCAAAAACGCTCTCGCCAAACCGCCGCCTTCTCAGATATGCGCGGCCGTATATTGGCTATTTTGCGCTGGCGTTTGCAATAATATTGGTTCTTGTATGGCTTGAGCTTTATCAGCCGCAGATATTGGGCGAAGCGGTTGACGAATGCGTTGCCAAATACGAAAAGATATCGAGCGAGGGCTTCAGCATAGCGGAGCTTAAAAAACTTAGGGCTGACGATTTGAGCAAGGTTATAAAGCTGGGTCTGCTCTATCTCGGCACGGTAATAGCCGTTATGGTGCTAACCTATACGCAGGCAAGCATACTGGCTACGACCGGGCAAAAGATAATATACAACCTGCGCAACGATATATTCAGCCATATGATGAAGCTGCACATAGGCTTCTATAACGATAACCCGATAGGCAGGCTGGTAACAAGGGTTACGAACGACTGCGAAACGGTGAACGAAATGTTCACAAGCGTTATAGTGAACATACTTAAAAGCTTCTTTGTGCTTGGCGGCGTAATAGTCATGATGCTAAGCTACAACGTTAAGCTTTCGCTGTATATATTCATAGTGATACCGTTCATAACAGCCGCAACGTTTGTGTTCCGCAAGGCCACGCGCAAGATATATCGTATTATGCGCGCCAAAATATCGGAGCTGAACGGCTTTGTTGCGGAGCATGTATCCGGCATGAAGGTCGTGCAGGCATTTACCGCCGAAAACGACGTTAAGAACGACTTTGAGGCGAGGACGGAGGAGCTGCGCGGAATAAACATGAAGCAGCTTATGGCTTTTGCGCTGTATAGCCCCGTGCCGTATGTTATGAACATAACCGCGCTTGCAATATTGATATTGGTTGGCGGGCATATGGCGTTGGACGGCGTTATAACCATAGGCACAATGATAATATTCCAGCGGTATATAAATAACTTCTTCCAGCCTATACAGGAGCTGGCGGAGCAATTCAATACCATACAGTCCGCAAATGCCTGCGCCGAACGCATATTCTGGCTTCTGGATACCGAACCGCAGATAGAAAACGCTCCCGATGCGGTAAGCATGGATGGCTTTAAGGGCAAAATAGAATTCAAAAACGTTTGGTTTGCGTATAAGGGCGAGGATTGGGTGCTTAAGGATGTGTCCTTTACGGTAGAGCCCGGGCAGCGCGTGGCCTTCGTGGGCGCAACGGGCGCGGGCAAAACAACCATACAGAACCTTATCTGCCGCTATTATGATATTCAAAGGGGCAGCATAACGATAGACGGTGTGGACGTTAAAAAGATAAAGCTGGAGGATTTGAGGCGAAACATCGGTCAAATGCTCCAGGACGTGTTCCTGTTCACGGGCGATGTTAAGGACAACATACGCCTTAACGAAACGGATATTACAGACAAGGACATTATGGAAGCGGCCGAAACGGTCAACGCAGCCGGATTTATTGAAAAGCTGGACGGCGGCTATTCGCACCATGTAATAGAACGCGGAGCGGCATTCTCCGCAGGACAAAGGCAGCTTATATCCTTTGCGCGCGCGCTTGCGTTCAAGCCCTCCGTGCTTATATTGGATGAAGCCACGGCGAATATTGATACGGAAACCGAATCGCTTATTCAGGATGCGCTTGGCAAGCTGATGGAGGGCCGCACGACAATAATGGTTGCGCACAGGCTTTCCACAATACAGAATGCGGACAACATAATAGTTATGCATAAGGGCCGCATAGTTGAAGAAGGCACGCATCAGGAGCTGCTTGAAAAGGGCGGGATATACTATAGGCTTTATAAGCTTCAATATGAGCATGATGCAGCATAACGAATATTTGATGATATGCAGGCAGGCCGTACAACGGTCTGCTGTTTTTT
>CABSAH010000036.1 GCA_902475645.1 uncultured Christensenellaceae bacterium
TACCGGACGATAAAATTCATCGTCCACTCATCGTCCGGTAAAAAACATAGACAAACAGGGGCTTGCGGACGCAGTGGACGCAGCGGACGATAGAGTGTGTATTGCCGTTAGGGTGGTCTAACAAGGGGCGCGGGTTGGAGCAGGTTCGCGCTTTTTGCTGCTCACCTCATTTCCTCCCCGCTATTGCCCCGATGTGCGATAGGTGATAGAATATATAAAAATCACATCCTGATATTAGGAGGATATTTAACAAATGAAGAGATTTGCCACAGTTGTATTGGCGCTTATGTTGGCGCTTGCGTGCGTGCCGGTTTTGGCGGAAAAGGCGGACAGGGAAATTGAGGGCAATTTGGCCGTGCTTACCACCGCCGGGGATTTTGCCGCGGGCAAGCTTGAAAACGTGGTTGCGGACGAAACCGTGGGCAACGGCGCAATAGTGCTTAAAGAGGGCGAAAGCGAAGGCACATACACAAGCGAGGTGCTTGGCACGGCTCCGTTTGAATACATGGTGGCTTCGTGGTCTGCGGATACCCCCAAGGGCACATGGATAGAGGTTTCCGCCCGCGCGTATGTGGACATGAAAAAGGGCTGGACGGAATGGCTTAGCTGGGGCAAGTGGAGCGACAGCGTGAAGCGCGGCTCCGTATCCGAAGAATGCGACTTGGCCTATATCAGCACGGATGAGTTCATCATTTCCGGCAAGGATGGCGAAACGGCGAGCAAAATACAGCTTAAAGTGACCCTTCATGCCAATAACGAGGGCGTGTCCCCCGCCGTAAGGCAGCTTGGCGCAACGTATAAGAACACGCTTGAAGGGCAGTATATAACCCCCGTTTACTATGGCGAAGCCGTTGAGCTGCCCGAAAAGGTGCTGCTCGATACGCCCGCCTATTCGCAAATGGTGCGCGAGCAGAGCATTGCAGGCTCCATGTGCAGCGCAACCACCATATGCACCCTGCTCAACGACCGCGGCGAGAATACCCTGCCCGAGGAAATAGCCCTTATAAATTACGACAGCGACTATGACGGCTTCGGCAACTGGGCGTTCAGCGTGGCGGCGGCGGGCAGCTACGGCTACGAGGCGTTTGTTCAGTATGCCGACCTTGACATACTGCGTCAGGAGCTTGCGCACGGCTACAGCGTGGGCATAAGCGTAAGGTATTCCTCCGGCACAAACGGCCAGTATCCTTACCTTGAAAACGGCGCTGCTGGCAACACGGCCGGCCATCTTATAACCATAACGGGCTACGAAACCATAGACGGCGTGGACTATTTCTATTCAAGCGACTCCGCCGCCGGAAGCGATGCGGGCTGCCTTAGGCGTTACCGTGCAGACCAGCTTGACGAAGCATGGGGCGGCAAGGTAGCATATATTATACACGATAAGGAAGAAAACATATCCGCCTGCAACCCCAACCGCATAGAGTGCGAGCTTGTGGCGGCGGGAGAGAACGAATACACCCTTATGGCAAACGGCGAGGCCGTGAAGATAGGCAAAAACTTCACCGCCGCAAAATGGAAGAGCGACGGCTGCGGCATAATTGCATACTATCTTGAAGGCAAGGACGCAAACGAAGCGCCCATGCCCGAAAACGTAAAGACAAGCGACGCCAACCATACCTTCCGCTACACCGTTAAGGGTAGCGATAACGGCAACCTTGCCATAAAGCCCTCCGCGCTGATGGGCGGCATGAAGCAGCCCGCCACGATGCACCTTTTCATAATGACCAACAGCGGCACAACCTATACCGCAAGCCTTGAGCTGGTGCCGGAGGTGAGCGAAACCCCCGCGCCGGAGCCCACGGCAGAGCCTGAGCCCACCCAAGCCCCCGCCGAAACCGAGCTGCCCGACACAACGGCGCAGCCTGCGGCGGAGCCGGCGAACGGCCTATCCACCGGAGCGATAATAGGCATAATAGCGGCGGCAGCGGCGGCTGCGGCAATAATAATAGTTGTTGTAAAAAAGAAGAAATAAGCGCAAATACGCATAGATGAGCACAACAGGGGCGACCGCACGGCCGCCCCTGCGCTTATGCGGGGGAGATTAAATATCATCCAAGTCGCGGCGGGATTTGGGCGAATAGTGAACCTTATTCCTCATTCGCTCTTGCGCTGAAATGCGCCCTCACGTCATCTGAAGTCAGCCAGCCCTCGGCTTCGCCGGAATGACGGCCCTTCGCAAGCTCGTTCATCAGACGGATGGAGGCCTGCGCTTTCTCGTAGTCCCGTATATCCACTATGGCGTACCGCCCGCGCCCGTTCTTTGTTAAAAAGACAGGAGCGCCCACAGCCACATCGTGCAGTACCTCGCTGTAATTGCGCAGGTCGGAAATTGGTTTAATGTTCGGCATTGCTATCAGCTCCCTTCATACATAGTATATACAATTCTGCTGTAAAATTCAACGGCAAATTTGGTGCAAAATAACGCAGCATAGCCAAAGGGCGGGAACGGTATTGGGAATACATTCGCGGCATAAAAATATCCCCCCGCTGCTGCGGAGGGATACAGCTTTTTTTAACCTATATTTTAGCGTTGCGTACAAACGGCAGCGCCGCGCCAATGGCGGTTGAAAAGGTTGCGTTTTCGGGAATGAAGAACTTAACGTCCGATATTTCCTCAACAAAGCCCATCACCTCGGCGGCAATGCTCATGTTGGCAAGGCTTCCCGTAAGCACAACGTCCTTGACGGTATCGTTTCTCAGCGCGAATACGCTCAGCATACCTATTGTTTGGAACACCATGTTCACAAGGCCGCGTGCGATATCCTCCTTTTCCGTGCCGCTTGTTATTTTGCCGAAGTTGGACGCGGTAATGTGGGAAGGGAGCGCGCCGACCTCGTTTGTGCATATATCGGATATCATAAGGTCAACCTTGCTCAAATCTCCCTTTTTGGCAAGGCGCTCCACGGCGGAATGGTCGCTTTCGTGGAACACATGGAAGAACAGCCCCGCAAGCGTGCCGCCGCCCACGCCGCTGCCGCCTATATGCACGCAGCCGAAGCGCCCCGCCCGCACAAACGCGGTTCCTGTGCCAAGGCTTACAACAAGCGCCTCCTCCTTGCCGCTTAGGGCAAGGCCGCCGTTGCCTATTGCCACAAATTCGTCTATGCGCTCCGTGCGTATTCCGTATATGTCGCCGTCAACAAGCGCGGCGCCCACGCCCGTTATAACGAAGCAGGCAACGTCGTTTAGCGATATATGGCGCGTGCTTAAAAAGTTGCCTATCGCGCCGTACAGGGAAGTAAGCCTGTCCGACGCTTCCACCCTAAGCGTGCCTATATGCTGGCCGGATTCCTGAAAACCGGCTATTTTGGTGGTGGAGCCGCCTATGTCAATGCCCAGCACTACGCCCATGGTTCTCTCCTGTCAGCTCTTTAATACATATTTCCTAACGGGGTTGGATACGGCGGGGCATATAACGCCCGCAACTACGGCTTCCGGTATGCCGCTGGTAAGCACGGTGCTGCCGATTATAAGCAGTATGCCCTGACCGGCAAGGGAGGCGTACTGCTCTCCGAAGAACGCCCATATGCCAAGCATTACGCCGAACGTGTTCACAAGGCTGCCCACAACGCTTGCTATTACCATGGCAAGTATGTTGTTCTTCATGCTTTTGCTAAGCGCCTTATAAAGCGCGCCCGCAACGGTACCGACCAGTATGCGCGGCACAAAGCATATTACTATGCTGAAAAAGTTGCCCTGATATTCGCCAAGGGAATAGAACGGCGAAAATACGAACGCTGCCAGCGGCGTGGGCGGGGTGAACGTCCACACTATAAAGCTGAAAAGACCCGCTAATGCGCCCATGAGCGTGCCTGCCTTGGTGCCGAGCAATATGGATGTTATTATAACGGGTATCATTGCAAGCGTGGCAACTATCGGCCCGACAGCCGGCAGGGAGCCTAACGGAGTGAAGCAGAATACGGCTTCAATGGCCGCCAAAAGTGCGAACTGAATAAAGAATCGGATAGAATCCTTTTTATTGTTCTGCATGGGAATAATCCCCTTTCTTTTAACCGGGGCGGTATGCCCCATAATGATGCCATGATTATACTTTGAAACGCAAATATAATCAAGCGGTTCGGATAATACGTTTTTTGTTTCCATAAATATCAAGCGGCATATTACATAATAAAGCGAAATCCTGTCTTTACATGAGGGGCGAATGGAAATATAATAGTAAATACGGCTGATGAAAAAATACTGTTTACAGGGGTAGAGGGCATATGGAAAACAACGCAGGCATAAAGCCGCAGAGGAATACCCGCAAAACGCTGACAATAGTGCTGATATCGCTGCTTGCGGCGGCGCTGGTGCTTGGGGGCGTGCTTGTTGCGCTCAAGCTCAAGGCGGATAGGGAGGAAGCGGAGCGGCAGAGCATAATCAATTCCGGCGTGTTCCATAGCGGCATAACCGTAGGCGGCGTGGACGTATCCGGCATGAGCATGGATGCGGCGAGGGACGCGCTGAAGCAGGCGGAGGAAAAGCTGACGGAGGACGTTGGCTTCACCGTTACCGACGGCGAGCATACATACACGATAGACAAGGGCTTTTTCACCATAACGTATAATACGGAAGAAAAGCTTGCCGAGGCCATGGCGCTTGGGCGCGCGGGCACGCTTGAGGAGCTTAGGGCGGAGCTTGAGGATATTGCCGCGCAGGGCAGGAGCTTTGGCATAGAATACGATATTGCCGTGCCGGATTTCACGGCGTTTGCCGCAAGCATAGCGGAGGAGCTGAATACCGATCCCGTGTATGCAACGTTTGGCGTTAAGCAGCTTGAAATAAACAAGGCTACCGATGCGCTTGACGCGGTGAACATTGGCAAGGCAGATGACGATACCGTAACCGACCTTAGGGATTTGCGGTTCGATTTTGTTGAAGGCATACCGGGGCACGGCGTTAACGAGCAGAAGCTTACGGAAGAGCTTAGCGCGCGCACGCAGGCGCGTGAATACGGCGAGGTGAGGTTTGAAGCCGAACCGATAGAGCCGGAGGTGACTATTGCCACAATAAAGGAAACGCTTGTTATGCGTTCAAGCGCGTACACAAGCTATGCAAAGGGGCATTACGGCCGCGCCGAGCGCGTGCATAACATGACCAAGGCCTGCGGAATGATATACGGCACGGTGCTTCAGCCGGGCGATGTGCTTTCGTGCAACACCCTGCTTGGCCCCAGATACGAAAAATACGGCTGGCAGCCTGCCCCCGCCGTTATTGAGGGCGGCGCGAATACCGAGGACCAGCCCGGCGGCGGCGTTTGCCAGGTAAGCACAACCATGTATGAGGCGGTGCTGATGGGCGATTATAATATAGTATACCGTCAGGCTCATTCAAGCAGGCTCAGCTACGTTCCCGGCGGGCTTGACGCAACCATAAACACCGGCACGATAGATTTTAAGTGGAGCAACGATACCGAAGCCCCCGTATATGTGTTCACATGGATAGATAAGGAGCAAAAGCGCATATGGTGCGAAATATACGGCCTGCCCTTTGGAGAGGATGCGGGGTTTGACGAAATTGAGCTGATAAGCGAGCGACTGCCGGATATTGAGCCGACCGAAACGGAGTATATTCCCTATTCGGGACTTACCGCGCCGTATTGGATGCTTAAAAACGCGGCAAAGACGGGCTATGTATACGATTCCTTCAAGTCCTATAAGCTCAACGGCACGGAGGTAAGGCGCGAGAAGATAGCCAACACCGTTTACCGTATGCATCCCAAGCGTTACTATGTATGGCCGGGCTACGTTGCGGGTACGCCGCTGCAAGCGGAGTATCAGCTCCCCCTGCCGCAAAAGAATAACTGAGCATAAAGCACAAACAGCGGAGCATAAATCCCCTGCCCGGGAGAGGCGGGGGTCTTTTTTATATAAAAACAAGGTGGAAATAATAAAAAATATGGGTTTTTGGCATAAAAGTGGTGACAAGTGAAACGAAGTGGTGGTATAATCATTCTACATAAATGGGTAAAAGGGCGCAGTATACCCATTTGAAGGGGATTCGGAGGCAACGGAAAGGTGCTTATAGGCTGTTTTGAACATAATATGGACAGCAAGGGCAGGATAATAATCCCGTCCAAATGGCGCTTGGATCTGGGGGCGCGGATGATCGTTACCTGCGGCTTTGCACGCAAGGGGGATTATCAGTGCCTTATGGGCATGTCCGAAGAAAGATGGGGCGCGTTCGTAAGCGCCGTGCAGAACGTTTCGCTGGCGGATATAGTTGTGCAGAAGGCGCTGAGGAAGCTTTTTGCGCTGGCATGCGAATGTGAACTGGACAAGCAGGGGCGCATACTGATTGCCCCAAGCCTTAGGGAAAGGGCGCAGCTTGACGGGGACATAATGCTGGCGGGCGCAAACAACCGCATAGAGATATGGAACCGCGCCAAATGGAACGAGGAAATGGACGATGAATCCGGCTTCGATGACGAAACGCTGCTTGCGCTTACGAGGATACAGAGCGGCCTATGAGCGAATTTAAGCACATACCAATAATGCTAAACGAGGTTATGGAGCTGCTTAAGCCGCAGCGCGGCGGCATATATGCCGACGGGACGCTGGGCGGCGGCGGGCATAGCGAGGCCATACTGACGGCATTGCCGGAGGGCGGCAGGCTATACGGCATAGACCGCGATACGGACGCGATTAACGCGGCGGGCAGGCGGCTTGAACGCTTCGGGGATAAATTCACGGCGGTACACGGCAACTTTTTTGATATGAAGGAGCTTATGCGCCGCAACGGGGTGGACAAGCTGGACGGCATACTGATGGACCTTGGCGTATCGTCATATCAGCTTGATGCGGCGGAACGCGGGTTTTCGTATAAGGAGGACGCGCCGCTGGATATGCGCATGGATAAGGGCGCGGCGCTGAGCGCATACGACGTTGTTAACGGATACGGCAGCGAGCAGCTTTTCAGGATAATAAAGGACTACGGCGAGGAGCGCTACGCTTCGCGCATAGCCAACGCAATAGTCAAAAGGCGCGGCGAAAGGCCGATAGAAACCACGGTGGAGCTTGCGGGCATAATAGCCCAAAGCATGCCGGCGGCGGCAAGAAGGGAAGCGCAGCATCCCGCAAAGCGCACGTTTCAGGCAATACGCATAGAGGTCAACAACGAGCTTGGCGGCCTTGAAAAGGCCATTGACGATGCGCACGACCTATTGGCCCCGGGCGGGGTGATGGCGGTTATAACATTCCATTCGCTGGAGGATAGGATAATAAAGCAGGCGTTCAGGCGGTTTGAAAAGCCCTGCACCTGCGACCCGCGCGCCCCCATATGCACCTGCGGCAAGGTGCCGACGGCAAGGATACTTACAAAAAAGCCGCTTACGGCGGAAGAAGAGGAATTGGAGCATAACCCGCGCGCAAGGAGCGCAAAGCTTAGGGCGATAGAAAAGCTTTAGGCGCATAAATGGACAGGACGGTGAATAAAATGGCAGCGACGGCGAAAAAGGGACAGAATATATACGCACCATCAAGGGTGTATTCGTATTCCCGCGCGGCCACGGCGGAGCAGCTTCCGTATGAGGAAGGCGAAAGCATACCCGCGCAGATACCCCGCGCCGAGCCGAAACGCCACGCCGCCCCGCAAACGCGCATAATGCGCGAGGCTACGCCGGCAGCAAAGCGCAAGCAGAGAACGCTGCCCAAGCTTATAAGCGTTACGGGCGTGCTGATGATAGCGGCGGTATTGATAGGGCTGGTGTTCAGGTACGCATCGATAGCAAGCGCGTACAGAACGGTTAACGGCACGCAGGAAAAGATAGAGGAAAGCCAAAGAAGGATAACGGAGCTTCAGGTGCAGCTTGACGAGGCGGTGAGCATGGATGAAGCAAGGCGGGCCGCGGCGCAGGCGGGGCTGAATTATCCTACGGCTGAGCAGATAGTTGAAGTCAACGGCGCCGTGGGCGGTTATATGAACGGCGCCGCAAGGACGCAGACGCAGGATGAGCAAACGACTGATACGGAAAGCGAACAGGAGCCGGACGGGGGTACGGAGCCGAGCGAGCCACAATAAAGGGCTTGCCCTTGCATGGGACGGAGTGCGGCGGCTGATAAAACAAAAAGGAGGGCGCAGCCTTGGACGCACCGGGCATTTCCAATAAAAAACGGCTTAAAATAATGCTTTGGATAATATGTGGGCTGTTCCTGCTGCTCGTCATAAGACTGGTTAAGGTAATGGTCATTGACGGCGACGAGATGGCAAACCGCGCAGAATCGCAGCAAACAAGGAACACCATGCTAAGCGCAACGCGCGGCAAAATACTCGATTCAACGGGCGTGGTGCTTGCAAGGAACGCCACAGCGTATAAAATAGTCGTTTGGCCCAAGGCCATAAAGCCCGATGAGCGCGAAAGGGCAGCCAGGGAGCTTTCAAATCTGCTGGGCATGGATTACGCAAGGGTGCTTGAAAGGATTAACTCCGATAAACAGGAAATTATACTTGCCCGCCAGGTGGAGCGGGACGTTGTGGATAAAATAGAGGCCATGAAGCTGGGCAACGGCGTGGGCACGGCAATAGACACAAAGCGCTATTACAGCTCCGGTTCGCTTTTCAGCCAGCTTTTGGGCTTCACTACGGTTGACGGCGAAGGCCAGGCGGGGCTTGAGCAGAAATACGACAAGTACCTTTCCGGCAGGGACGGCCGCATGATAACGGAAACCGACGCAAGGAATAACGCCCTTGCATACGGCGTGCAGGAAATGATAGAGGCTGCCGACGGCGACGATATAGTGCTTACCACCGATGCGGTTATGCAGAGCGCGCTTGAAAAGGCGTGCAGGGAGGCGCTGGAGGTAAACAAGGCCGTGAGCGTGCAGGGCATAATAATGGACTGCACCACGGGGGAAATAAAGGCGCTGACCACCCAGCCGGACTTTGACCCGAACTCCCCGCCAAGGAGCGACATGGCGCTGCTCAATTCGCTTATGCGCAACCGCGTTGTTACCGATGCGTATGAGCCGGGCTCAACCTTTAAGCTTATAACGCTTGCCGCGGCGCTTGACAGCCACAGCGTAAGCGTGGATACGGGCTTTAGCTGCGATGGTGGCTGCACCGTGAACGGGGAAAGGATAAAGTGCTGGAAGCACGGCGGTCACGGCGCGCAGACGCTTTACAGGGCGGTGCAGAATTCCTGCAACCCAAGCTTTGTACGCATGGCGCTCAGCATGGGAACGGAAACGTTCTATGATTATATATATGCCTTCGGCTTCGGCTCCTCCACGGGCAGCGGAATAACCGGGGAAAGCGCGGGCATTGTTACGCACCAGAAGTACATTACCGACAATACGCTTGCCCGCATAGGCTTTGGGCAGAGCATAGCGGTAACGCCGCTCCAGCTCGTTACGGCGGTAAGCGCGGCGGTAAACGGCGGCAAGCTTATGCAGCCCTATGTTGTGGACAGCATTGTTGCGCCGGACGGCACGGTGGTTATGAAAAACGAGCCCACGGTGGTGCGCCGCGTTATAAGCGGGGAAACCTCCGCGCTGGTGCGGGATATAGCCGAAAGCGTGGTTAGCGAGGGCAGCGGCAAAAACGCCGCCATACCCGGATACAGGGTGGGCGGAAAGACCGGAACCGCGCAGAAGTACGGCGCAGACGGCAAGGTTGCGCAGGGCAAGCTTATAGCCTCCTTCATAGGCTTTGCACCGGCTGACGAGCCTAAGTACGTTTGCCTGATACTGGTGGACGAACCGCAGGTCGGCACCATATTCGGCAGCACCGTAGCCGCGCCGTTCGTGAAGCAGGTCATGGAGGAGGTGCTGAGGTATTCGGGCTACCTTCCCCAAGCGGCGGAGGGCAGCGTGTTGGTTCCCGACGTTACGGGCATGAGCGTGAACGAGGCTAAGCATGAGCTTGGCAGGGCCGGGCTTGAAGCAGTGTTTCAGGATGACGGGAACGAGCTTGTTACCGCGCAGATACCCGCAGCGGGGGCCACGGTGCAATCGGGCAGCGGAGTGCTGCTGTACACGGTCATGACCTCCGTTGACGAGCCGGACATAACCCAGGAAGAGGACGAAATGGTAACGGTTCCGGACGTTTTTGACAAAACGCGGCTTGAAGCGAGCGATGCGCTAAAGGCCAACGGATTGAAAATTAAGATAGATCCGCCGGATCAATCCGGCAAGGCGATACGGCAATCCCCGGCAGCGGGGGAAACCGTACAAAGGGGCACGGAGGTGCTTGTTGAATTTTCTGATACGGGGATAGGGTAAGCCCATCCCGGGGAAAGGAGAAATATGCTGCTTAGTCAACTTGCCAAGGCCACTGAGCATACGCTTGTGGGTGAGGATAGGGAAATTGCAAACATAGAATACGATTCAAGGAAGGTGCATGAGGGAGACCTTTTCTGCTGCGTAACGGGTACGTTTTCCGATGGGCATGAATACGCGCCCATGGCAAAGGAATTGGGCGCGGCGGCGCTGGTGGTGGAGCGCAGGCTGGATATTGATTTGCCGCAGCTTATTGTGCCGAACACGCGCATAGCGATGGCGGAGCTGGCTGCCGCTTATTACGGCTATCCTTCGCGGGAAATGAAGATGATAGGCGTTACGGGAACCAACGGCAAAACCAGCACCACATACATGATAAAGAGCATTGCCGAGGGAGCGGGGCTTAAGGTTGGGCTGATAGGCACAATACATAACCTGATAGGCGACAGGATAATTGAAACCGAGCGCACAACGCCCGCAAGCGTTGACCTTCAAAAAATATTGCGCGAGATGAAGAATTCCGGCGTGGAGCTGGTGGTTATGGAGGTTTCGTCCCATGCGCTGGACCAGGCAAGGGTGCATGGCGTGGAATTCGATATTGGCATATTCACAAACCTTACGCAGGACCACATTGATTATCATAAAACGTTTGATAATTACATTGCGGCAAAGAAAAAGCTGTTTTCGCAGTCCAAGCGCGCCGTTGCAAATGCCGACGATCCGCATTTTGCAAGCATAACGGACGGGCTGAATATACCGCTGACAACGTTCGGCATAAGGGAAAAGGCGGACTTTTCCGCAAGCGATATAGAGATAACCACCGCCGGAGCGCAGTTTGCAATGCGCACGCCGGAGGGAAGCATAAATATAAAAATAAGCATACCCGGGCTTTTCAGCGTGTTCAATGCGCTGGGCGCGGCGGCGGCAAGCATGCTGATAGGCTTTGACGCGGACGATATACGCGAAGGCTTGGCAAGGCTTAAATCCGTATCCGGCAGGCTTGAGCCCCTGCCCACAAACGGGGATTACAGCGTGCTGCTGGACTATGCGCATACGCCCGATGCGCTTGAAAACGTGCTGCGCACGGTGCGCGGCTTTGCACGCGGCAGGGTGGTAACGCTTTTCGGCTGCGGCGGCAACCGCGATAAGGCAAAGCGTCCCATAATGGGCGAAATTGCGGGGCGGTATTCGGACTTTTTGATAGTGACGAGCGACAACCCGCGCAACGAGGAGCCGATGAGCATAATAGAAAGCGTGGTGGAGGGCGTGAATAAGTCCGGCTGCCCGCACGTTGTTATAGAGGATAGGCGCGCCGCAATAAAGTACGCGCTTGACCACGCCAAGGAGAAGGACGTTATACTCCTTGCGGGCAAGGGACACGAGAACTATCAGGAAATAGGCGGCGGCAAGCGGCATTTTGACGAAAAGGAGATAGTTGCGGAGCTGCTTGGCGAGGCGGACAAATGATAAGAAGGGCTTAAGCGTCCCTTTATCGGAGGAATAGCATGAAATACGCGATATATGCTTTTATTGTTTCAGCCGTGGTCACAATAGCCCTCGGCCCGGTGATAATACCGATGCTGAGGCGGCTGAAATTCGGCCAGAATGAGCGCAGCGACGGCCCGCAGAGCCATTTGAGCAAGGCCGGAACGCCCACAATGGGCGGCATGATGTTCATTGCGGGCATATTGGTGGGAACGCTTGCGTTTTCGCTTAACGCAACGGAGCTTGCGCTTCCCGCGCTGCTTGCAACGGCGGCGTTTGCGCTGGTGGGCTTTTTGGATGATTTCCTGAAGGTCAAGCAGAAGAACACCGTTGGCCTTAGGCCATATCAGAAAATAATTGCGCAGTTTGCAATAGCGTTCATATTGGCGCTGTATGCATATCAGTCCCCGTTTATAGGGTCAAAGATATACCTTGCCTTCTTCGGGGTGGAATGGGACCTTGGCATATTCTATATACCCGCCATGATGTTCATAATAATAGGCACGGTAAATTCCGTAAACCTTACCGATGGGCTTGACGGGCTATGCTCGGGCGTATCGCTCATATATTCATTGAGCATGATGATGATATTCCTGTATATGGCGGCCGCGGTTAAGGCTCCCGTTGCGGAAGGACAAGCCGTGCAGACGCAGTACAGCGCGGAGCTTAGCTCCATGGCCATATTCACGGCCTCCGTTGCGGGCGGCTGCCTTGGCTTTTTGAGATACAATACCTATCCCGCCCGCGTGTTCATGGGCGATACCGGCTCCATGGCGCTGGGCGGCGCAATATCCGCAATGGCCATATTCAGCCGCAGCGTGCTGCTGCTTGCAATAATGGGCGGCTGCTTTGTGGCAAGCAGCGTATCGTGCATATTGCAGGTGGGCTCCTATAAGCTAAGAAAGAAGCGCATATTCAAAATGGCGCCGCTTCATCACCATTTTGAATTGCTGGGCCATACCGAAACGCGCATAGTTTCGGCATATATGATAGTTACCGTATTGCTTTGTTCAGTGTGCCTGTTGGCATATCTGTAAAGATTTTTATTTGGTCGTTCGGTGCGTGCGGGCGAAGCCGTGGTTCCTTGGCGCTTGGCACGGC
>CABSAH010000037.1 GCA_902475645.1 uncultured Christensenellaceae bacterium
AGTTTGACAAATTTTTTGAACCGCTCTGCAATACGCTCAGAATCGTCCGATTTACTGGCTTTTTTAGAGTTTTATTTTTCGGTATATATCCCCGCAGCGTGCTGCCGACACGCTAATCTTTCCTCTTGATTATCTTTACTCTCATGCCATCCCCTATCTTTTCTGTCATAAACGTCGCTCCTTGTGAGTCGAGTTCCTTAACTTCGTGTTCGTTATACGGATGGAACACCATGCCTTTCCATTTCCCGTCTGTAAACATATAATCTCCGTCCTCATTTATTATGTGCGGTTCATTTTCATATTCCTCATCTGTTCCATCCAGTGTTATATAGACTATTCCTCCTTGTTTGGTTATGCGCAGCAACTCCTTAACCGCCGCTTCGCCTTCTGCTTTTTTCATGTGGTCTATAACATCTCTGCAAACAACTGCATCAAAATAACCATCTTCATATTCCGTTGCCGTTACGCTTGCTGTCGTAAACTCCGCTGCCACCTTCGCATCCGCAGCCAGTTTTCTTGCTATATCTATCGCATCACCCTAACTCTCAAATCCGCTTACATTAAACCCATTCATAGCCAGTTTTAGTGCATATACTCCGCACCCGCATCCGGCATCGCATACTTTTTTCGCTTTCGACAAACTCATCTCCCCGATAATAGCATCAGGCTTAAAATCAAAATCTCCTATATATTTTTCGATTCGCTGCTTATCCGCGCCCCTCCATGATTCATTCCAGAATAAAGATTCTGTCCCATTGCTCATTCTCTCCCCTCCTTTTCTTCAGATACAAAAACGGGAGAGTATTAACTCTCCCGTTAATGGCAGGGGCAGAAAGACTCGAACTCTCAAGAACGGTTTTGGAGACCGCTATGTTACCATTACATCATGCCCCTATCAGCGACTTGGGTATTATAGCATTATCGCCGCCGCGTGTCAACAAATAATATATGCCGTTCCTCCGCGCATCGTTACGCCTACTTTTCGCTGCTGCCTATTTTGCCGTCCATGCGCTCGGACTTTATGCCGCAAAGCTCATCATAGCTAAGCTCATGCACCTCCGTCCTTGGCACGGGAAGCAGCACCGCCTGCGCCAGCGCACGGGTCAAATCATAAACGATATAATCGCCGTCTGCTATTTCGTTGGGAAGCTCTGCCCCGGGCGCTTTAAGGCAAAGCGGAACCGTATTAAGATTGGTCACGGGCAAAAACCATTCCCCGCGGTATCCGCTGTCTATCACGCCGCAGCGCTGTCCTATGCCCTTTGTACCCGTTGAGCCGCGCTCGTGTATCTGAAAATAATATTCCTTCGGACATGCCGACGCTATGCCCGTGGGTATGGCGCACGTTTCATGCGGGGCAAGCACAATATATGCTTCATCTATCAGCCCGTATATGTCGTAGCCCGCATCCTCATCGCGCTTTGACGGTATGCGTCCGCTGGGCTTGACCTTTGCAAAGTATATTTTTTCCATCCGTACTCCTTATAAAAACCGCGCCGGCAGCGATAACCGGCGCAGTATGCTTTTTTGCTTAATCAAGAAAATCCTTCAGCTTCTTGCTGCGGGAAGGATGCCTGAGCTTTCTAAGCGCCTTGGCCTCTATCTGGCGTATGCGCTCGCGGGTAACGTTGAATTCCTTGCCGACCTCCTCAAGCGTTCTCGCCTTGCCGTCGTCCAGCCCAAAGCGCAGCCTAAGCACCTTCTTTTCCCTGGGGGTAAGGGAATCAAGCACCTCCATAAGCTGCTCCTTAAGCAGCGTGAATGCGGCAACGTCTGCGGGCGCGGGGGTAACATCGTCCGCTATAAAATCGCCAAGGTGGCTGTCCTCCTCCTCGCCGATAGGCGTTTCGAGTGAAACAGGCTCCTGCGCTACCTTTATTATCTCGCGCACCTTTTCTTCGGATATGCCCATTTCCGCTGCAATTTCGTCCGGCCGCGGCTCGCGTCCGTATTCCTGCAAAAGCTGGCGGTTCACGCGGATAAGCTTATTTATGGTTTCAACCATATGCACGGGTATTCTTATTGTGCGGGCCTGATCCGCAATGGCTCTGGTTATGGCCTGGCGTATCCACCACGTTGCGTAGGTTGAAAACTTGTAACCCTTTCTGTAATCGAATTTCTCTACCGCTTTTATAAGGCCGAGATTGCCCTCCTGAATAAGGTCAAGGAACAGCATTCCGCGCCCGACGTAGCGCTTGGCAACGCTTACAACCAATCTCAAATTGGCTTCGGCCAGCTTCTGCTTGGCCTCCTGATCGCCGTCCGCCATGCGCTTGGCAAGCTCTATTTCCTCCGTTGCGCTCAGCAGCGGAACCTTGCCTATTTCCTTAAGATACATTCTTACCGGGTCGTCTATGGATATTCCCTCGCCCAGCGATGCATCGCTTTCTATTTCGGCTATTTCCTCGTTTATGTTTTCGGCTGTTTCCATTTCCTCATCCACAACGTCAATGTTCATGGATTCGAACTTATCGTACAGCTTCTCTATCTGGTCGCTGTCCATCTCCGTTTCGTTCAGCGCGTCCATAACCTCCTTATAGGTCAGCACGCCCTTCGCTTTGCCGTGCTCAATCAGCTCGTCAATTTTGTTCTTCTTTGGTTCCTTCGCTTCCAAATCCAGCCACCCCTTTGCAAAAAATTATGTTCAAATCAGCCCAAAAGCCTTAGTTTCTTCGCTATTTCATTCGCCCTGTTAAGGCTTTGCCTTCTTTCTTCTCCTTCAAGCCCGCTTGCCCGCGCAAACTCGCCCTCAAGCTCCGCGCTCAGCTTTTCCTTAAGCATACGCTTCACGCAGTCGTCCGCTATTTGCTTAACGTCGCCCTCTATCCTGTCCGCCTGCGCCTGCGCCGCGCTCACGGCCTCCGCCTGCGCCGGCTCAAGCTCGCTTATCATTACAGCCGCGTTTAACTTCCCGCCGTTGGCATAGCGTATCAGCAGCTCGTCAGCCGCGGCCCTTATAGCCTCGTTTTGCAGCTCAACTCCGCTTTCCGCCATTGCCGCCGCCGCATATGCAGCCGTGTCCGCATCCGTAAGCATCAGGCTCAATATGGTCAGCTCCGCGCCGTCCCATTCCTCCTGCGCCGCCTTTCGCGCTTTGCCCATAGTATTCCTGCTTTTGGCAGGTATATTCTCTATCCCCGCCGCATACAGGCCGCATTGCGCCTTGACTACCGCCTCGCTCAGCCCCGTCCTTTGCGATATAAAACCGATGTGGCGTTCGCGCTCAACCGGCTGGAGCGCCCCAACGAACGCGCACGCCTTCTTTGCGAATTCCTCCCGCCCGTCCGCCGTTGCAAGGTCGTATTTGCCCGCCATGTTGGTTAGGCGGAACGTATTCGCGTCAAGCGCGCCGTCCCGCAGCTCAAGGAAACCGTTCTTGCCGAATTTCCTTACATAATCGTCCGGGTCCATGTTGCCGGGAATGACTATCACCTTGGGGTCAACCCCTTCGGCCGACAATATGTCAAGCCCCCTTAGCGTTGCGGCTTGTCCGGCATTGTCGCCATCGTAGCAAAGGTATACCTTGTCCGCATATCGCTTTATAAGCCGCGCCTGCTGATTCGTCATGGCCGTGCCGAGCGACGCCACCGCATTCTCTATCCCAGCGGCGAACAGGCTAATAACGTCCATATACCCTTCAACCATTATCAGCTCGCCTACCCGCTTCCCCCGCTGCATATTCAATGCGTACAGATTATAGCGTTTGTTGTATATCGGCGTATCGCCCGTGTTAATATACTTTGGCTCGTCGTCCTTTTTCATGGTGCGCGCGCCGAATGCCATAACCCTGCCCGTGGCGGAAATTATGGGGTATATTAGCCTGTCGCGGTATGCATCGTATGCCCCGGCGTCCTTCTTGGATGCTATTGCAAGGCCGGCGTCCACCATTTCCTTTTGGCTGTACCCTTTGCTTTTAAGGTGGTCCATCAGGTTGTGCCACCCTTTAGGGGCGTATCCCAGCCCAAAGCGAACGGCCATTTTGCCGCCTATGCCGCGCCTGCTCAAATATGCCTGCGCCGCCTTGCCTTCCTCGCTAAGCAGCTTTTTGTTATAGAACCTCGCCGCTTCCTTGCATGCGCTGTACAGCCGCTCCTTATATGCGCGCTCCGCCTTCAGCCGTGCGTCGTTCACCTCGTCCGGCAGCTCCATGCCCGCGCGCTGCGCCAGCAGCTTTACCGCCTCAACGTAGCTTACCCGCTCCGCCTCCATTACAAAATGAATCACCCCGCCGCCCGCATGGCAGCCGAAGCAATAATACATCTGCCTTTCCGGCGTTACGCAAAAGCTGGGCGTTTTTTCGTTGTGGAACGGGCAGCAGCCCCAATATTTTCCGCCCTTTGGCGTAATGGGAACATAATCCCCCACAACGCGGACAATATCGGATTTAGAAAGAAGCTCGTTCAGCCATTCCTCGGGAAATGCAGCCATAATATCGCCCCTTTCTTATTTATTCGCGCACTTTCGCCCATTTTGCCGCGGAATAATCTATTTCGCCGCAAACAATGATTTTCCTGCTATGAATTTGTTTTTTACATCCATTCCTTTGGAACGAACTTCTTTTCGTAATCGGATATTGCGTAGCGGTCGCTCATGCAGGCTATCCAGTCCGCCGCAACGCGCTCCTCGCCGTCATCCTCAACGTTTTTTCTGAAATCCTCCGGCAGCTCGTCTATATGCTTCATATAATACTTAAACAGCTCCGTAATAACATGCTTGCCCTTCGTCTCCTCGTGCTTGGCGTCCCTGTTCAAATATACCCGTTCAAACATAAAATCGCGCAGCCTTTTGAACTCGCTCCAAACCGTATCGCTCATGCGTATCTCCGCGCTGTCAAAGCTGTTTGCAATGGTATCCAGTATAAGCGTATTTATCCTGTCCCCATGCGATGCGCCAAGCACCTCCACGCAGCTTTTGGGCAGGTCGCTTTCGTTCAGTATTCCCGCGCGCACGGCGTCGTCAATATCGTGGTTTATGTATGCTATCCTGTCGCTCAGGCTCACTATGCGTCCCTCCGGCGTTGCCGCGCGGCAGTCGCTCGGGTGGTTCAGTATACCGTCGCGCACCTCAAGCGTAAGGTTCAGCCCCTTCCCGTTTTCAAGCTTTTCAACTACCCTCAGGCTCTGCTCGTTATGCTTAAAGCCGCCCGTAACAAGCGAATTAAGCACATCCTCCCCCGCGTGGCCGAAGGGCGTATGCCCAAGGTCGTGCCCCATGGCTATCGCCTCCGTCAAATCCTCGTTCAGCCGCAGCCCGCGCGCTATGGTGCGCGCTATCTGGCTTACCTCAAGCGTGTGCGTAAGCCGCGTGCGGTAATGGTCTCCCACCGGCGAAAGGAACACCTGCGTTTTATGCTTGAGCCTGCGGAATGATTTGCAGTGTATTATCCTGTCCCTATCGCGCACAAAGTCCGTCCGTATCGGGCATTTTTCCATTGGATACTGCCTGCCGCGCGTATTTACGGACAGCGTTGCATACGGGCTAAGCAGCTTTTTTTCAAGCTCCTCCTCCCTTATCCTGAGCGCACCGGAAAGTATTTCTTCCTTCATGCCGCACCTCCTGCACATCCTCTTTTAGCTGTTTTTCAACACAAAATCTAAAATCCCTGCATGAGAGCTGCAATTTTACATTTTCCAACTGCATTTTTTACATTTGCGCATAAAAAAAGCGGCGTTCAGCCACTTTTTTGATGCTTAAAGCGGCGATACCCGCCTTAATGCGAATACCGCCGCGCCTTATCCGTAGGCTTACGCCTGTTCAAGCGTAAATTCATATTTATCCGCAAGCATTTCAAAAAGCCTGTGCATAACGTTATCGGCAATGCCGCGTATATCAAGCGATTTAACGTATTCCACAGCCGCCCTGCGCTCCGCCTCGGGCACGCTGTATGCGCCAAGCGCCATGTTAAGGAATCTTTCCAGCTTCATTTCAAGCTTGAAATACTTGTCGCACGGGCGCGCCATATATGCGCGCATTATGCCCGCCGTGCCTATTTCCAGCTCGTAAAAATCGCTTTCCTCATAATCCGGCAGATATTTTGTAAACATCCTCGCAAGCTCCGTTGACGTGCGCTGGTATATATATTCCGCCGTTTCCGCAAACGAATAGGCTTCAACATAAAGCTCCCTCATGTTTCTGCTTATTTCCGTCATCGCAAGCTGAATTGCGGTTTCCACGGCGTACAGCAGCGCGGGGTCGGCATCCTTACCCATTACGCTGCGCGCCATTTCAAACTGATGCCCGAATACAAAGTTCGTAAGCTCTATCAGCACGCCGTTCTTTGTGCTGAATATATTATAAAACGTGCCGTTGGTAACGTCCGCCTTTTCAAGTATTTCGGCGGTGGTAGTCCTTTCATAGCCCTTCTCGATGAAAAGCTTTACGCACACGGACAGTATTCTTTTCTTTGCATCCTCTCTGTCGTATCTTCTTGCCATATTATTCTTCGGTTCCTTTCGTTCGTAGAGTATACTCCAATTATAACCTATCCGTTTCAAAGTTTCAAGTCCCCTTTGCCTTTTGCCGTAAAGCAGACCCGCGCGCGGTTTTGCCCCGATACAGGCGCATAAAGCAAGACCGGCATTGCTGCCGGCCAAGCTTTTTGTGAGGTTGTACTGTGTACTTGGGACTGTTTATGTAAAGGCGTATCCGCCGTTTTACCAGGAGGCCGCCCTTCGCCGGTACAAAACGAAGGGCGGTTGTAACTAACTATGCGGCCAGCCGCCAAGGAGATAGGCTTGCTGTCTGTTCAAACCGCATTATTATGTATACCGTACTCACTTCCGCAACACCCTTATAAGCTTTTCGGTATCTTCCGTAATATCTGCCCCGCCGCGCCGCAAACAAAAAATCTGTGCAGCCGAAGCCGCACAGATACAATACATCAAAAGAGCATAATGCATCAAAAAAGCAGCTTCCCGGTGACGGCAGGAACCTTTGGGCTTAAAGCGTATCTGACTTAACCTTATATGGGTATCACAGTGACCGACTCGCGGGGCATCTCACCCCATTCCGCCGCCGGAAAAAAAGCTCCGGCAAAGCCCAGACTATATCTATTCATTTTGCGCCGATTTCCCGACTGTTTGATTATACAATACTGTCCTGCAAAAATCAACCCCCGCGCATTATGTTTATTGAATTTTTCTTCGGCGTTTATTTCATTTATTGCGCAAACTGGCTGTTGTACAGCGCCGCGTAGAATCCGCCGCGCGCCACCAGCTCGTCGTGCCTGCCCTTTTCTATTATGTCGCCGTCCTTCATAACCAGTATCATGTCCGCATTCTTTATGGTTGAAAGCCTGTGCGCCACAATAAAGCTTGTGCGCCCCTGCATAAGCCGGGCGAACGCATGCTGAATATGCTGCTCCGTGCGGGTATCAATGCTGCTTGTGGCCTCGTCCAATATAAGCATGGGCGGCAGACAAAGCATAACGCGCGTGATGCACAATAGCTGCTTTTGCCCCTGCGACAGACTTCCGCCGTCCTCGCCTATCACGGTATCGTATCCGTCGGGCAGCCTTGTTATGAATCCGTGCGAATGTGCAGCCTTTGCCGCGGCTATTATTTCTTCCTCCGTTGCGTCGGGCTTGCCCATAATTATATTATCGCGTATCGTGCCTTCCTTAAGCCACGTTTCCTGCAGCACCATGCCGTAGTTTCGTCTCAGGCTGTGCCGCGTAATATTGCGTATGTCCGTACCGTCAATGCTTATGCTGCCCGCGTTCACGTCATAGAAGCGCATAAGCAGATTTATAAGCGTGGTTTTGCCGCAGCCGGTAGGCCCAACTATCGCCACGCGCTCGCCGCTTTTAACGTCAAGCTCCAGGCATTTTATAAGCGGCCTGTCCGCAACGTATGAAAACGCCACGGCGTTGGCGCGCACAATACCTTCGGCATGCTCAAGCACGCGCGCGTCCGCCGCATCGGGTTCCTCCGCAGGCTCCTCTATAAGCGCGAATATACGCTCCGCGCATACCAGCGCATTCTGAAATTCCGTAATGACGCCCGATATTTCGTTAAAGGGCTTCGTATACTGATTCGCATAGCTTAAAAACGCCGAAAGCCCGCCTATGGTTATGCTTCCCGCAACCGCCGCAAGCGCCCCCGTAAGGCCGACCGCCGCGTAAACAAGGCTGTTTATAAACCTTGTGGCGGGGTTGGTTATGGATGAATAGAATATGGCCTTGAGGGAGCTTTCGCTCAGGCGCTTATTTATTTCGTCAAAGCGTTCCTCGTTCGCCCGCTCGTGCGCAAACGCATGAACAACCTTTTGATTGCCTATCATTTCCTCAACGAACGCCGTCTGCTCCGCCCTGTCCTCACCTTGGCGGGCAAACATGGAATGTGTGCGCCGCGCAATAAAGCGCGCAACGAAAAGCGAAAGCGGCGTAAGCACAACCACCGCCGCTGTTATGGGCGCATTTACGCTAAGCATGAATATAAGCGTGCCTATTATGGTCAACAGCCCCGTAAAAAGCTGGCTGAAGCCAAGCAGCAGCCCGTCCGCAAACTGGTCCACATCCGCAATTATGCGGCTTACCGTTTCGCCGTAGGGATGCGCGTCAATGTAGCTCAGCGGCAGCTTCATCAGCCTGTCAAACGCCTCCGTGCGCATATCCTTAACAACGTTGTATGTCATGGAGTTGTTCAGTATGTTCATAAGCCATTGCGCAACGGCCGCTATTGCGGCAACAACGGCTATTTTGGTAAGCTGAAGCAGTATTCCCGCATAGTCCACGTTCCCCGGCGCGATTATATTATCTATCGCCCGCCCCGCCAGTATTGGCACATACAGCGACAGCCCAACGTACACCGCGCCGAGCAATATGCTCAGCACCGCATTCAGCCGATAGCGCGCTATGCGCCCAAGCACCTTTTTAAGCGTTGTGTTCTTCATGCTCCGCTTAGGCATCGCGCTTCACCTCCCGCTCGTACTGGGAATAGTATATTTCCCTGTATACGGGGCAAGCGCGCATCAATTCCTCATGCGTGCCGAGTCCCACCATTCTGCCCTCGTCCAGCACCGCTATTTTATCCGCATGCAATATGGAGCTTGCCCGCTGGGATACTATGAATACCGTGGGTCTGTATTTGAGCGCGCCGAGCGAACGCCTAAGCGCAAGGTCCGTTGCATAGTCAAGCGCGCTTGCGCTGTCGTCCAGAATCAGTATTTCCGGCTTCTTCATAAGCGCCCGCGCTATCGTAAGCCGCTGCCGCTGCCCGCCGGAAAGGTTCTTGCCGTTCTGCGCAACCATTGAATCAAGCCCTTCCGGTTTGGACTTGACTATTTCAAGCGCCTGCGCATCGCTTAACGCCTGCTCCATTTCGTCATCACCGGCATTTTCATTGCCCCAGCGCAGGTTTTCGCGTATAGTGCCCTTGAACAGCACCGCCTTTTGCGGCACTATGCCAACCATTTCCCTAAGCGCCGCAAGCGGGTATGCCCTCACATCGTTTCCTTTTATATATATATGTCCGGCGGTCGCGTCGTAAAAGCGGGGAATAAGGTTAACAAGGCTTGATTTGCCGCTGCCCGTGCCGCCTATTATGCCCATCGTTTCGCCCTTTTTAACGCTGAAGCTTATTCCGCTGAGCGCCGGCTCACCGCCGCGCGGATAGCTGAATTCAACGTTTTCAAAGCGCACCTCCTCATCCGTATCAACCGCCTCGGGTATGGCGTCGGCGCCGTGCATATCCGTTTGAATATCAAGCGCCGCGCTTACCCTGCCCGCGCAGGCAAGCGCCTTTGTTATGGTTATAATCAGCGAAGCAAGCTTAACAAGCTCCACCAATATTTGGGACATATAGTTATACAGCGCCACAACCTGCCCCTGCGTCAGAATGCCGCCGTCCACCCTAACGGCGCCTACATATATAAGCACCGCTATGCCCAAGTTTATCATAACATATGTTGCCGGGTTCATGGCCGCGCTCACACGGCCCACATTAAGCTGCAGCTTTGTAAGCGCGGCGTTGCGCTCCCCGAACTCCTGCCGTTCCTCATCCTCCTTGCAGAATGCCCTTATTACGCGCACGCCGGAAAGATTTTCCCTTGTTATACCAAGCACCTTATCAAGCCGCGCCTGCACCCTTTTATACATGGGAATGCTCCAAAGCATTATGCCGAACACAACCGCGGACAAAAGCGGTATGGTCACCGCAAACACAAGCGCCGCATTAACGTCTATCGTAAACGCCATCACCATTGCGCCGAACACCACAAACGGCGAACGGAGCAGCAGCCTCAGCGCAAGGTTCATGCCGGACTGCACCTGATTTATGTCCCCCGTTATGCGGGCAATCAATGTGCCCGTGCCCTGCGTATCAAGCTTAGCGAAGCTCAGCGATTGTATATGCTTAAAAAGCGCGCTTCTAAGCCCCGCCGCAAAGCCCACCGATGCCTTGGCCGCAAAATACTGCGCCGTTATGGAGCATAAAAGCCCAACCGCCGCCAGCGCCGCAAGTATTCCGCAGCGCGACAGAATAAAGCCGCGGTCCCCGTTGGCTATGCCGATATCGATTATCTGCGCCATCACAAGCGGCACAAGCAGCTCAAACGACGCCTCCAGCAGCTTAAACAGCGGCGCCAGTATGCCCTCCTTGCGGTAGTCCCGCATATATTTCCAAAGCTTTTTCACTCTGCCCTCCGCAACCTATCCGTTTGAAAATAAGATTATATCACAATCCGCCGCGCAAAGCCATCCGTGCGCTTTGGGGAACAAATTTCCCCAACAAGCGCAAAGTGACTCCAAGCCGCCCTGCTTGCCGTTTCGTTTTTGCGGCGCATCAAAAGCAGGTCTTTGTCCGAACAATTTCTTGAAAATTTCCGCATTGTCTGGTAGAATGGCTGTGTATAAGGATTCACATCAAAAAGGAATCGAGGCGATCGAATAGAACAAAGAAGGAGGTTTTTTGCATGAAGAAAAAGAAAATCGTATCAACGCTCCTTGCGCTGCTGCTTCTCACGGGCGTTCCCGTGTCGGCGCTGGCGGCGACTTGGGACATCGGCAAGGGCGACATCACCGTAAACGCCGGAAGCGGCGGGCAGACGGTCACCCAGGGAGGCGGAGCCGCTGTAGAGGACAGCGCCCCCATCATTACGGGAAACTCCACGGAAAACACCGTCACCATCAACGCGGAGAAGGATCAGACCGCAAGCGTCACCCTCTCCGACGCAAACATCGACGTGAGCGGTAAGGGCAAGGCCGCCGTTTCCACAAACGGCGAGGGAAATGTCAGCATCGAGCTGGACGGCGAAAACACGCTCAAGAGCGGCTATCAACATGCCGGTCTTGAAAAGAACAACGGCGGCAGCCTGACCATCGTGGACGAGGACAAGAACGGCAAGCTGACCGCCGAAGGCGGCGAGCGCGGCGCGGGCATAGGCGGTTTCCAAGGCACTGGCAGCAACATCACTATCTCCGGCGGCGAGATCAAGGCTTTCGGCGGCAAATACGGCGCGGGCATCGGCGGCGGCAAGGGAGATGTCAGCGACATCACCATCTCCGGCGGCGAGGTCGAGGCTATCGGCGGCGTGCATGGCGCGGGCATAGGCGGCGGAACGTGGAGCAAAGGAAATAACATCACCATCTCCGGCGGCGAGGTCAAGGCCACCGGCGGCGTAAACGGCGCAGGCATAGGCGGCGGTCTGTTGGGCAAAGGAAAAGACATCACCGTTTCCGGCGATGCGAAGCTGAAGGTGCAGGGCGGCGTTGAAGACGGTTTTGACGGAGCGGGCGCAGGCATAGGCGACGGCGGCAGGAACGCGTACGGAAGAAGCCCGATACCCGGTGCAGAGGTCGAGCCGGACACCTCCGGCCTGACGACAGCAGGGAGGATCGAGTATTACGCCCCCGGCGCGGACATGGAAAAGGATGAGCCCACAAGCACCACGACCGGCACCCTTTCCCCGCCAGAGAATCCGGTCGAGCCCATTGAGCCCGCCGTGCCCGAGCAGCCTGAGGCAGAGCGCGGCGCGGACGCGCCCCTCCACCGCGTGACCGACAGGGACGGCAGGGATATTGCCTACACGGCAGAGCAAAAGGGCGGCGTGCTGACCGTCACCGTTGACGCGAACCTTGCCATCCTCACGGGCAAGCTCAGCGGCATCCGCACCCTCAAGGCGCAGGGCGTTGATAAAATCGTCTTCGTCACCAAGGGCGCAACGTCAGCTTTCATGCTCTCCGATTTGTTGGCCAAGGGCGAGGGCGGCGAAGCCTACTGGCTCGCCCACAACGGTAAGACCGTAAAGTTCACCCTCGGCGAAAAAATGGCGAATGTGAAAGCCATTCTCATCAAGCCGTAAGCGAAATCTCAAAAATCCATACAGGCGGGCAGGCACAAGCTGTGCTTGCCCGCCTTGTCTGCCAAAAAGCGCGACGGGCGGCGATATTGACGTGCAGCCCCACCGCTGCTATGAGCTTTTCCTTGGGTATATCCTCCTGAATTTGATGTTATTCTATCCCGAAACCAAACTTCAATATCCTTGATAAAAACAAATAATCCGAACCCATGACCAATCGGTACAGGATTCGGATTATATTGGTTTGGCAAAGAACCGTAATTTTGATAGAAACCGTGTAAGGGGGTGCAACTACGGTTCAGAGGGGGTGCAATCACAGCTTTAGGGGGTGCATTACTCTACTCGTGAGGGCAGCAATAAACATCCCCCGCATATGGCGGGGTTTTCTGGATATAAAAAGCGCCCACACAGGTATAAAAGCCTGTATGGGCGCTTCGGTGCGGTTCAGTATGGAAATTGTCGGCGGCTGTCGGAGGGCA
>CABSAH010000038.1 GCA_902475645.1 uncultured Christensenellaceae bacterium
CAACAAATGATTATCGAATGTCAGAACAACAATGTTCCAGCATGCAAGTTTTATCAAAAACAAGGAGCTGCACTTTCTAAAATAGATATGTATGCTTATTATTTAGAGCCTGGAGTAAGAAACGAAATTCAATTTATATGGTATTTAGATATTTAGATAAATCCCAATTTGTCGAACAGATACTAAGGGCGCACTTCTATACAGGGTAATCCCCATATGTGCGCTCGGTGAGACCGAACACCCCGGACACCTGAATGCCCGGGGTGTTTTGCGTCACTATGTTCCGAGCAAGGGACTGCATCCCTTGCGCCTCGAAAGCGGCTATCCACATAAGGCAAAAGGCGCGACCACTTTCATCACGCCTTTTGTTACTGTCTTACGAACACCCCGCAAATGCTCCGCTCTATTTTTATATGCACGGTATAAAACACCCCTCCGATCCGTGGCGGACGGGAGGGGCGTTAGTGGGGGATGGGGAAGCGGATTAGTTATCCGCGGCTTCGATTTCGTATGTTATGCTTACCCGTGCGTCCACCGTAAGCTCGCCCGGGCTTATGCTCACGTCCGCGTTCGCATCGTCGGCCATGGCTTCGGCAGGCATATCGTATACGGTATTAGGCGTGTAGCTTGAGCTTTGCTCGTTCACGGCGGCAGGTACGGGCTTAAGCGTTACGCCGAGCGCCTCCGCAATGGCCTGAGCCTTGCCCCTTGCATCCTCAATGGCGGCCTTGAGCGCCTGCTGATACGCGGCGGAGCTATCGGACACCGTAAGCGTAAGCCCGTATGTACCCGTTGCGCCTGCGGCTATTGCCTCGCCCAATACACGGCCCACGGAATCAATGTCGCGTATCGTCACCTTTATTGAGTTTACCATGTTGTACCCCACCACGACAGCAGGGGTTTTCTTGTAATTATATACTTCGTTCAGGCTCACGTTATCCGTGGCAATGTCCGCATCCTTAACTCCGGCGGCTTTAACGGCGGCCGTGACCGCATCCGTAACGGCGGAGTTTTCCTGCTGCGCGGCGGCAGGGCTTTCATTATATGTGCGCACCTGTATGCTAACGGTGGCAATATCCGGAACGAGCTTAATTTCGCCCGATCCGCTAACGTTTATCACGTCCGGCTCCTCCTTGCTCTCCTGCTGAATTGTTACCTCCGGGCTTATAACCTGCGGCGCGGGGCTGTTCGGGGTCTGCGTAACGGTTTTGCATCCGGCGAACATTATTCCCGCAATGCCTATGCACAGTATCAGTGCTATAACCTTGTTTTTCATGGCTTACTTATTCTCCTCCTTTGCCGCCGCGTTCTTTTTGTTGCGCTTTTTGGTTGCGGCGCGCACTATTATAACAATTATTGCAACAACGACCGCCGCAATTACTATTACGGGCAGGCCGGATACGAACCATACGAATAGGTTCACGAAGAATACGCCAACGCCGTTCAGCGTTTCCGTAAAGCCCTCGCTTATCCTGTCGGCCGTGCTCTTGGTGGCTGCGGGGCCGGTTATGGCGTTGCGCTCGTTAATATAAAGCGAAACGGTGGTGTAATCTATCAGCGCGTCATAGCGCTTCAATGTGCCGGTAAGGGATTCTATTTCAAGCATTACCTGGCTTATCCTGTCCTCAAGCTGTATAACGTCGCCAAGATTATCGGTTTCAACCATTATTGCGCGCAGCCGCTCAAGCTGCTCCTTCAATACGGCAAGGCGCGTATCGGTATCGTAATACGCATCGCTAACATCGTCCGTATAATCGCGCACATAGTTTAGCTGCCCAAGCGTCTCCACGCCGCCTACGAATTCGCCCGCCTTTTGAGCGGGTATGCGTACCGTCATTTCAACGGTGCGGCCCGCGTCGCCGTAAGCCTCCGGCTTGGAGCCGTAAATATTGGAGCTGAGTACATATCCGCCCAGCTCGCTTATCCTGGACTTTATGTATTCCATGTCATTGTCAAAATTATCCGTATTCAGGCTTATGTCGTAGTTGCGTATTATTTTGCGCCCTGCGTATATATCGCCCGCGGTAATTGTCTTATCGGACGTGTTCGCAACGGAGTCAAAGCCATATTCGCCGGCTGATACGGCGGAAGTTTGCGCGGGCGCGGCCATCGGCTCCATGGGATACGCTTCTTCATTTCTGCCGTAGCTGCTTGCGGTGCCGTATGAAGCCTTTGATTGAGCGCTGCATCCTGCAAGGCATACGCAAAGCATAAGGGCTGCCGCGGCAGCGGATATAATCCTTTTATATTGGGTCATGGTCATTCCTCCTTATAGCGTTCCTTTACAAATATAACGGATAAACGCGGCTAAAGGTTTCAATTATTGTATTATATAAGCGGTAATCGGGCAAGAGCAAAGTGCATATACAAGTAAAGGGGGTGATGCGCGTGGCGAACATAGGCTTTTGCGAGCTTAAGCGCAAGGAAGTGATAAATTTAAGGGACGGGGCAAGGCTTGGCACGGTATGCGATATGGAGGTTGACCTATGCTCCGGCACGGTATGCTCAATAGTCGTACCGGGGCCGCCCAAAATGTGGGGGCTGCTTAAAAGCGACGAGGAGCTTGTTATACCGTTTTGCAAAATAAATAAAATAGGCGACGATGTTATATTGGTGGATATAACGCTATGATGCTTTATTTTTTGGCATGTGCTGTGGTATAATGGGCAAAAGCACGCGGAGGATACAGCATGAGGTGCAGATATTGCCATGGAACGGAAAGCAAGGTAGTGGATTCGCGCCCTACGGACGACGGGACAAGCATACGCAGGCGCAGGGAATGCATAAGCTGCGGGCGGCGGTTCACAACATATGAAAAAATAGAAGAAATCCCCATAATGGTGGTGAAAAAAGACGGGCGGCGCGAAACGTTTGACAGCGAAAAAATTCTGATGGGCGTGCGCAAGGCCTGCGAAAAACGGCCCGTGAGCGCGGCGCAGATGGATAAGCTGGTGGAGGAGGTTGTGCGCGAGGTGAACAACACCCTTGAGCAGGAGGTCACCAGCACATATATTGGCGAGCTTGTAATGCGCGGGCTGAAAAATCTGGACGAGGTGGCGTATGTCCGCTTCGCTTCGGTATACAGGCAGTTTAAGGATATAAATACGTTCATGGAGGAATTGAAGCTTCTGCTCAACGATAAATGCGAATGATGGATAGATACGAATACCTTTCCGCATACAGGCTGATGCGCCACGGCTGCATATATGAAGAAAACAGGGGCATCGGCTTTTTTCGTGCGGAGCAGCTTAAGGGCATGGACGGCGTTGAACACGGCTTCACAGCGCGGCAGGGCGGCGTAAGCCCAAAGCCCTATGATTCGCTGCACCTAAATTTTCAAAAGCCGCATGATTTGGCGCTTGTTAAGGAGAATTTCTCCCGCTTTGCGGGCGCGGCGGGCATAGAATATTCAAGCATGGCCGTGGTAAGCTATGAACACGGCGTCAACGTAATAAAGCTTGACGCGGCGGACGCCGGGCGCGGGTTCGGCAAAGCCCCGCTTGATAAGTGCGACGGCATAATAACCGATTCGCCCGCGCTTACGCTTATAACCAACCATGCCGACTGCGGCGCGTTCTTTATATTCGACCCCGTAAAGCGCGCGGTGGGCCTTGCCCATTCCGGCTGGAAGGGCACGCTTGGGCGCATAGGGGCGAACGTTGTTAAGCTTATGCAGCAATGCTACGGCTCCGACCCAAAGGACATGATAGCCTCCACCGGCCCCGCAATATGCAAAAACTGCTACGAGGTTGATGCTCCCCTTGCGGAGCGGTTCGACGCCCAATTCGGCGCAAACATATGCACAAGGGCGGGACGCGAAGGCCACGCATGGCTTGACCTTGAAGCCGCGCAGGCGATACAGCTTATTGAAGCGGGCATTAAATGCGAAAATATAACATTGATGGAAAAATGTACGTTTGAGGACGAAAAGCACCTGTTTTCGCACCGCAGGGACACGCCAAGGCTTGGCGGAACGGGCGATATGGCGGCATATATACGCCTTGTATGACCCGTATAATCAAAACAATAAAAAATCATCCTTTCGGGTATGCTAATCCGGAAGGACTTTTTTATAAAGGGGAACTGCTGTGGCGCTGAATACTATCGTTTGCCTTGCGGCAATGATTATGAACATAACGTTTTTGACCGAAGATATATGCAGACGGCTTTGCATCCGCCCGTTTGCGCTGGCGGTAACGGCAGCCGCGGCGCTTGCGCTTTCAAACATAAGCCTAAGGCCGGCGGGGGAGGTATGCCTTGATTTATCTATATTCGCCACGCCCGTGTTCCTTGCGCTTTTCAGTCTCGGCGGGGGATACACTGGCAACCGCGGGCGCATATGCCTTTCGCGCATGGCGGCCGTTTCCGTTATACCAATGCTTATAAGCGCGGCAATATCGCTTGTTGATTACTTTGCGGACGGGTTCGCCGTGTTTGAGCTGAGCGAGGGCGTGATAGTGCCGTGGCAGGCGCTTCTGTGCGGGCTTGATATGGCCGTAGGCGATATATTGCTTGCGAAAAAAGTCGCCGTGTGATAATGCCGCATGCGCCTTCATATCATGTAGCGATACGGAGGACATGCAGATGGCAAACGCTGAAACCAGCGCCCTTGCGGGGCTTAGAGAGCTTCTTCCAAAGGAGCTTTTTTGCGATACGGATATGGATACGCTCTATGCGGAGTGCGAGGAAATACGCATACGCGCGGGACGCAGGGTGCGCTTTGTGCTGCGCGGCGGCGAAATTGCGGGCAGCGCCGTAGCCACGCCTAAGCTCTGCCGCGAGGTTCTGGAGGGGCTTAGCGAGCATTCGGCATCGGCAATAGAGAATGAGCTTAAGGAAGGCTTCTTCACGGCGCGGGGCGGGTGCCGCGTGGGCGTATGCGGGCAGATGCATATAAAAAACGGCCTATGCGAAAGGCTTTGGCAAATCTCAGGCTTCAATATAAGAATAGCGCGGCAGATAAAGGGCTGTGCGAACAATGTAATAAAATCGGTTTACGGCGCGGGCAACGCGGGCGGGCTGCTGGTGCTGTCCGCACCGGGCGTTGGCAAAACCACACTGCTCAGGGATACCGTGCGCCAATTAAGCGACGGCGGGCTAAGCGCGGCGATTGCGGACGAACGCGGGGAGATAGCGGCCTGCTGCATGGGCGTACCCGCGCTTGATGTGGGCGAGCGGACGGATGTTATGGATATGTGCCCCAAGGCGGAGGGGATAAGGAAGCTTGTAAGGAGCATGTCGCCGCGGCTTATAGTGACCGATGAAATAGGCACAAAGGAGGAAGCCGCCGCGCTGCTTGATGCAAGGAACTGCGGCGTTGCGGCAATCGCAAGCGCGCATGCTTTAAGCGTTCAGGACGCGCTGCGCCGCGAGCATATACGCGCGCTTATAGAGGGCGGCTGCTTTACCCACGCGGCGGTAATAACGCGGCGGGCGGACGGCGCAAGGGAAATAGCCATAGAGAAGCTGGCGCAATGAGGGCGGGTCTTGCGGCGGCGGCGCTTATAATATGCGTCAGCATGGGATATATGGCGCGATTGCGCATTAAGGACAGGGCGGATAAGCTGAACGCCATCTGTGCGGATATACGCACGCTTGGCAACAGCATGGAGCTTTCCCAATGCAAGCTGAACGAAATGCTCCTCGCCCTTGCCGGCGGCCCTATGGCGGGGCTTTGGAGCGCATACGCGGCAACGCTTGCAAGGGAGCCGCAAAGCGCGGGCGAAGCATGGGCGCATACCGTGCGGAGCGAAGCGGACGGCGGCAGCCTAAGCGGGCTTGACAAGCAGGATATTGCCGCGCTTATGACGCTTGGCGAGGCATTTTCAAGCATATCGCGTGCGGCGCAGGCGGATAATGCCCGCCTTACGCTGCGGCAAACGGAGGCGCGCGCGGAGGATGCCGAAAAGCAGGCGGCGGGCAAGGGCAGGCTTTATTCGTCGCTGGGCGTGCTTGCGGGCTTTGCGCTGGCGCTAATGATGATATAAAACGGGGGATGGGGTATGAGCATTGCGGTTGTGTTCAAAATTGCGGGCATAGGCATATTGGTTGCGATTATATGCCAGCTTCTGAAGCAGACCGGGCGCGACGACATGGCCATGCTTGCGGCGCTTGCGGGCCTTGTGCTTACGCTTAGCATGGTTGCGGATTTGATAGGCAGCCTGTTTGATAACGTAAGGCGCATATTCGAGCTGTATTGATTATGGCGGAGATAATAAAGCTCAGCGCGTTCGCCGTAATATCCTGCGTAATAACGCTTACCGTGCGCGCATACAGGCCGGAGCTTGCGCGGCAGGCGGCGGTTGCGGCGGGAGCCATGGTGCTTATATACGCAACGGAAAAGCTTGGCGGCGTGTTTGGGGAAGTAAAGGCCATGCTTGAAACCTACGGCGTGCCGGGCGATTTATTAACCGTGCTTATAAAGCTTACGGGCATTGTTTATATTGTTCAGTTTGCGGCGGATACATGCCGCGACGCCAACGAAAGCGCCATGGCGGGCAGGGTGGAGCTTGCAGGGAGGATAATGATGGTTTCGCTGTGCATACCGTGCATAAAGCAGGCTATGGGCATGATAGCGTGGCTTACGGAGGGCGCGGGATGAACGCGGCGGATATAAGCACACTTGACATAGGCGCATGGAGCGAGCTTTGGAACGCGCTGAACGGGCAAAGCCTGGGCTTTACGCTCAGGGAGCTTATGGAGCGGATAATGGGCGCGGGCGGCGTGGATGCGGATGGCATATGGCAAAGGCTTATGGCGTTGGCGGCGGAGGCCGTAAGGCGGAACATGCTTTCGTATATTGCAATAATAGCCGTTGCGTTCATATGCGCAATAATAAGCATAGTCAGCGCGGAAGAAGGTGCTGGCGGCGCGGGGGCGCTTATATGCGCGGCAATAGGTACATCCACCGCGGCGGCGAAGCTGAGCGTGCTCGTATCCGTGGCATACAGGGCCATAGATTCGCTTTGCTCCTGCATGGAGCTTATAGCGCCCGTGCTTTCGGCGGTAATTGCCGCATCGGGGGAGGCGGCGTCCTCGGCCGCGCTCAGCCCGCTTGCCGCCTTCCTTTCTGGCACGGTGGCGGGCGCGTTTAGGAAGGCGGTGCTGCCGCTGTGTGCGCTTGCGGGCGTGTGCGCAATGCTCGGCGCGCTCACGGGCGATGAAAAGCTATCCAAGCTGTTCAAGCTTGTAAAGTCGCTTTTGCGTTGGCTCAGCGGGGCGGTGTTCACGCTGTATTTTGCAATTGTGGGCATATGGGGCATAGGCGCGCGTTCAAGCGACAGCGTTGCCGTTAAAACCGCAAAGTATGCAATAGATAAGGGCGTGCCGATAGTCGGCGGCGCGGTATCTGGAACGGTGGATACGGCGCTTGAGGGCGCATCGCTCATCAAAAACTCCGCCGGCCTTGCCGCGCTCATAACCGTTGCGCTGGCGGTGCTGTCGCCGCTTTTAAGCATGGCGTGCAGCGCGCTGTGCGCCCGCGGCACGGCGGCAATATGCTCCGCATTGGGCGATACGCGCATAAGCACGCTTATGGAGCGCGTTGCGGATACGGTGAACGGGCTTTTTGCGGCGGTTTTGGCGGTTGCCGCAATGTTTATGGCAACGTGCGCGTTGGCGCTGGGCACGGTGGGGCCGTGATGGGGCGCCTTATGCTCTCCCTTGCCGCAATAAGCATTGCATCGGGCATATTTGCGGCGCTTATGCCTAAGGGAAACGCCGCGCGCAGCGGCAGGCGGGCGGTTGGCATAATTGCGCTGATATATACTTTAAGGGCGCTGTTTTGGGCGTTGGGAGGATATTTGCAATGAAGGGCGCGGATGGGGTAAAGGGCGCGCTTGGCCGCCTGTGCGAAAGGATGAAGCGCGATAAGCGGCTGGAGATAGCGGTTTACGGGGCGCTTATATTGATAGGCGTGCTGCTGTTTTTGATAAGCCCTAACGACAGGGCGGAAACCGCCGCGAATACGGGGGCAAAAGCGGCCGCGGAGGAAAGCGGCGTTGCGGAGCTTGAAAAAAGGCTTGAGGGCGTGCTCGGCTCCATACGCGGCGCGGGCAGGGTGCGCGTGATGATAACATACGATACGTCAAGCCGCCTCGTTCCCGCGATGAGCACGGATATACAAAGCGGCACAACGGAAAACACATCGAATGGCGGGCAAAGCGTTAGCGAAACGCGCACGGAATCATCCCGCCCCGCAACCATATCCGGAAGCGGCGGCGCGGAAACGATAGTGCTTACGGAAATAGAGCCCACCGTGCGCGGGGTGATAGTGATAGCCGAGGGCGCGGCGGATATATCCGTAAGGGTAAAATTGAGCAACGCGGTGATGACCGTGCTTGGCATAAGCGCGGATCGCATAGAAGTATTTGAAATGAAAAGGGGAGAAGGGGAGCAATGAGAATAGTTAAAAAGTATGCCGCAATAGCTGCGGCGGCAATATTGCTTGCGGGGGTTGTGTATTTCAGCTGCTCGCTGAACAAGGGCAAAAAGCCCGCGAATACGGATGCAAATGCCGCGCCAAAGGCCGAGAGTGCAGCCGTGGACGAAAACTTTTTTGAAGCGTTCAGGGCGGAGCGTGAAAGCACAAGAACGCTTGAAATTGAATATCTTGATGAAATAATAGCCGCGGGCGCAAACGATTCGGAAACGCTGAAGGACGCAACGGAGCAAAAGCTGAGGCTGGTAGCCGATATGGAGGCGGAATTCAGCGCGGAAAGCATGATACGCGCAAAGGGCTTCAGCGATGCGGCGGTAACGTTCCATAAGGGCAGCGTAAACGTTGTTATTGCGGCGGAGGAGCTGACAAGCGAAGAGGTTGCCCAAATTTTGGACATTGTGAAGCGCGAAACGGGCGAAAAGACTGAAAACATCAAAATAATGGCAGGGGGTAAATAAAAGAAAAATATATGTGAACTGCGGCGAAGTTAGGGCATATGACGCTTTTCAGGATCAGAAATATCTGGTATAATATCAAAAAAGACAAACAAGGAGGGCATATTATGGCAGCAGAGAATGAAATCACCCGCGAGCTGAACGAGGTTCAGGGCGGCAGGATAACCTTTGCACCGGATGTGATAGCGACTATAGCCAGCCTTGCTGCGGCTGAGGTCGATGGCGTAGAGGGTATGGCCGGCGGAGTTGTTGAAGGCATCACCGGAATGCTCAACACCAAAAAGAGCATGACCAAGGGCGTTAAGGTAGATGTAGACGAAGAAAGAGTAACGGTTGAAATCAGCGTTATAATCAAATACGGCTATAAGCTGCACGAAGTCTGCGCAAATATCCAGGGCGGCGTCAAAAACGCGATAGAGACCATGACAGGCCTTACCGTTGGCGAGGTCAACGTGTTCGTATCGTCAATCAGCTTTGAAAAGGCCAAGAAGCAGCCTGCGCAGCCCGCGGCCGGAGCTGAACTGCCCGCAGAAGAATAAGAAAAGAGCAAAAGAGAATCTTACGCCGCCGCGCATACGGCGGCGTAAATTAGGAGCGAAAAAATGAAATTCAATTTATTCGATAAGTTCCTGTTGGTGCTGCTTCTGCTTTGCGCAATAGCGCTAAGCGCCCTGTGCGTCGCGGCGGCCATGGGCTTCGTTACATACGAAATGATAGTAGCCCCGATAGCGATAGTTACAAACGGCCTTATAGCGAATAAGCTCATACTCGGCGCCATGGGCGTTGTGCTGCTGGCTGTTTCACTCAGGCTGTTTGTTGCAATGGGCAAAAAGAAGGATGCAAATAAGGCCGCCTCCAATGCGCCTACTTCCACAATGATAATGAACGGCGAAAACGGCACGGCATACATAACCATATCCGCAATAGATGCGCTGGTGCAGCGGCATTGCCGCTCCAACGCCAAGGTAAGGGAATGCGAAAGCGTTATTGTTCCCGCAGGCGAAACTGCATCGGGAGTTAGCATAAGGCTAAAGCTCAGCGTTGCGCCGGATACGGTTATACCGGAGCTTAGCGCAAAGCTTCAGCAAAGCCTGAAGGAATACATAGAAACGCTTTGCGGCGTAAGCGTTAACGCAACGGATATTCTTATCGTGCCGGCTCAGCAGCCCAAGAGCATGTAAGGAGCGAGGGATGAATTTTTTTGAATTCTGGAATCAATACAAATGGCGCATCGTAAGCGTGCTGTTCGCCATTGTTTTTGCGGCGTTCCTGTTCACCATCGGCTTTTGGAAAACGCTGCTGCTGTTCGTGCTTGTGGGCATTGCGTTCTTTATAGGCAGCCTGCTTGATGAAGGCGGGCGCGCAAGGGTGGGCGAATTTTTCCGTTCCCTCTTCAAAAGAAAGGAATAACGCGGTATAATTATTCACCAATACATACAAAGGAAGATATCACATGAGCAGAAAAACCGCCCGTGAAGTGGCGATGAAGCTGGCCTTTGCGCGCCTGTTCGGGGGCGAGGATACATACGAGGCCATTTTGGAAAAGTCCGGCATAGAGGAAAAGCCTACCGAGGACGACGTGAACTATTCCGACGAGGTGCTTAGCGGCATAGAAGCGCACAGCGCCGAGCTGGACGATAAAATCGCAGAGCTTGCCATAGGCTGGAGCGTTGAGCGTATGCCGAGGGTTGATTTATCCATACTGCGCGTTGCGCTATACGAAATGATGTATATGGATAATATCCCCTCAAGCGTATCCATAAACGAGGCCGTGGAGCTTGCCAAGCGCTTCGGCGGGGACAGAAGCTCTGCCTACATAAACGGTATGCTGGGCACATTTGCGCGCCAAACGGACAGGGAATGATAGCTTGAACGCGCAGTATATAGGCATAGACACAAGCTGCTATACAACATCCGCCGCATGTGCGGAAAATGGGAGCATCGTTTCAGACAGAAGGACGATGCTCCGCGTTGCGTCCGGGGAAAGGGGTTTGCGGCAGAGCGACGGCGTGTTTCAGCACGTAAGAAACCTTGCCAAGATTATTCCCGAGCTTATGGCGGATGCCGACCGCGCCGCGGTAAGGGCCGTTGCGGTAAGCACGCGCCCAAGGCCGGAGCAGGATTCATATATGCCGGTGTTCCTTGTCGGCAAAACGGCGGCCGTAACGCTTGCAAGCGCGCTTGATGTGCCGCTTTTGGAATTAAGCCATCAGCAGGGGCATGTGCGCGCGGCGCTGCACGGCAACGAGCAGCTTATGGGCAAGAGCTTTTTGGGTATGCATATATCCGGCGGCACAACTGAAATATTCACCGTCGGCCCCAGGCTTGAAATAGGGCTTATGGGCGGCTGTGCAGATCTTCACGCGGGTCAGCTTGTGGATAGGGTCGGCGTAAGCCTTGGCATGGCGTTCCCAAGCGGTAAGCACATGGAGGCGCTGGCTTCCGGCAAAAGCGGCGAATCAGCCGTGCGGCTGCCAATATGGGTGCGCGGCACGCAATGCTCCTTTTCAGGCACGGAAAGCGCGGCGCAGCGCCTGATTAAGCAGGGCGCGGACGGGGCGGAGATAGCATATGCCGTTTACGACGCCATGGCGCGGACTTTCCATAAGCTTATCATAAACGCTGCGGACGAAAGCGGGCTTGACTGCGTGCTTATGGCGGGCGGCGTGGCGTCAAGCGGATTGCTGCGGCATATGCTTACGGAGAGGATGGCAAAGCGCGGACATGTGGACATACGCTTTGGCGAAGCGCGGCTTTCAAGCGACAATGCCGTGGGAATAGCGCTATTGTGCCGGGATATATGCACGGGGAGGATTGAAGCATGACGGATGGATATATCCTCAGCGTAACTCAGCTAAACGAATATGTGAATACGCTGCTTAGGAACGATGTTCTTCTCGGCTCCGTTTCCATACGGGGCGAAATAAGCGGCTTTAAGAAGCATACCTCGGGGCATGTATACTTTTCGCTTAAGGACGAAGGCGCGCTTGTGCGCTGCGTAATGTTTAGGCAGAACGCCGTGAATATGCCCGAAGGCATAGGCGACGGAATGCAGGTTGTAATATCCGGCTATGCATCCGTATATACGAGGGACGGGCAGTTCCAGTTCTATGCAAAGTCCATGCGCAGAGAGGGTGAGGGAGAGCTTTACCGCCGCTTCCTTATGCTTAAAACCCGCCTTGAAGCCCAAGGGCTGTTCGATGCCGCGCATAAAAAGCCGATACCCAAGCTTCCTAAGTGCATAGGCGTGGTAACGTCCAAAAC
>CABSAH010000039.1 GCA_902475645.1 uncultured Christensenellaceae bacterium
GCCGTGCGCGTAATAGTGAACACCATAAACGATTGCTATGCCGCGCTTGGCATAATCCACTCCATATGGAAGCCCGTGCCCGGCAGGTTCAAGGACTATATAGCCATGCCAAAGACCAATATGTACAGGTCTTTGCACACAACGCTGTTTTCCGATACCGGCTTGCCGTTTGAGGTGCAGATAAGAACATATGAAATGCACCGCACAAGCGAATACGGCATAGCGGCGCATTGGATGTATAAGGAAGGGCGCGCTAATCAGGACGAGCTGGACAGCAAGCTTGCGTGGCTGAGGGAGGCGCTGGAGCTTGAAAACTACGCCGATACAACAAGGGAATTCGTTGAAAGCATACGCAAGGATTTCTTCAGCGACTATGTATATGTGCTTACCCCGCGCGGGCAGATAATAGACCTTGTAACAGGCTCCACCCCGCTGGATTTTGCATACCGCATCCATTCAAACGTTGGCAACCATGTTCAGCACGCAAAGGTGAACGGCGCAATAGTAAGGCTTGACTATAAGCTGAAGAACAACGACGTTTGCGAAATTGTAACCGCGCCCAACGCAACGCCCAGCCGCGACTGGCTGAAAATTGTAAAAACGCAGCAGGCCAAGGCCAAAATACGCCAATGGTTCAAAAAGGCCAACCGCGAGGAAAACATTATACGCGGCAAGGAAATGCTGAGCGATGCCGCAAAGCGGCAGGGCAGGCAGCTTGGCGAGCTGACAAAGAAAAGCTATTATGAGGATCTCCTCAAGCGGTTCAATATGAACGACATTGAGGATATATATGCCGCAATAGGCTACGGCGGCATAACCACGGGGCAGGTGCTGCATAAGCTGATTGAGCAATACCGCAAGGAGGAAAAGGCAAACCAGCTTGCGGCAAGGCTTGAACAGAAGGAAGAGCAGCGCGTGCAGAGCGCCGCGGCCAACCACGGTGTTATAGTAAAGGGAGAGCCGAACATGGCGGTGCGCTTTGCGCATTGCTGCAGCCCCCTGCCGGGGGACAAGATAGTGGGCTACATTACCCGCGGCCGCGGCGTATCCATACACCGCGCCGATTGCCCGAACATGACGGATTTGATGCTGGATAAGGAACGGCTTATAGACGTTGAATGGGCAGGCACGGAAAAGGCCAGCTATCCCGTTACAATACACATTATTGCAGGGGAGCGGCCGGGGCTGCTGATGGAAATATCGCAGCTATTGATGAATTTGAACATAAGCATACTGGCCATGAACGCAAAGACGACCGAGGATATTGTTACGGTGCAGCTTACGTTCAACGTATCCGGCGCGGCGCAGCTTGAAAGCATAATGAAGGGCATGCGCAAAATACGCACGGTGAACGACGTATACAGAATAAACGCATAACGGGGGTAATTATATGAGAGCCGTGGTGCAGCGCGTGGACAGCGCAAGCGTTACGATAGAGGGCAATGTGAACGGCAAAATAGGCAAGGGCTTCATGGTGCTGATAGGCATTGACGAAAACGATACCGATAAGGACCTTGACTATATTTGCGATAAGCTTACGGGGCTAAGAATATTTGAGGACGAGGCGGGCAAAATGAACCGCTCCGTAATTGATGCGGGCGGGGAAATACTGCTTATAAGCCAGTTCACGCTTTACGGAGACGCGCGGCACGGCAAGCGCCCAAGCTTTATACGCGCGGCGCGGCCGGAAAAGGCCGTTCCGCTCTATGAAAAGGCCATAGCCAAGCTGAGCGAAAAAGTACACGTTGAAACGGGCATATTCGGCGCGGAAATGAAGGTGCAGCTTATAAACGACGGCCCCGTTACAATACTGCTGGACAGCGAAAGGACATTTTAACATTATGGAAATAGTATCCCTTATAACCGGCCCCGTTGGGGTGAATACATATATAGTATACGGCAAAAACGCCGGCGAATGCATAGTTATAGACCCGTCCGATACGGAGCTTGTTGAAAAAAAGCTTGACGCGCTCGGCGTAAAGCCAACGGCGGTTCTGCTCACGCATGGGCATTTTGACCATATAATAAGCGTTGCGGATATTCAAAAGCGGTACGGCGCAAGGGTATATATACACGAAACCGATGAAGCGGGTCTGCGCGATGCAAGGGTGAGCCTCAGCGCAATGGCGCATATTAAAATTCCGCCCTGCAATGCGGACGTTATGCTGAACGGCGGCGAAACATTGCACGAGGCGGGCTTTGATATCCGCGTGCTGTATACGCCCGGGCATACCAAGGGCAGCGTATCCTACGCCATTGCGGACGGCGGCAAAAGGGCCGTATTCACGGGGGACTGCCTGTTCCACGGCAGCATAGGCAGGAGCGATTTCCCGGGCGGAGATCATAAGGAGCTGCTTGAGTCAATCGGCACTCAGCTTTTTGCGCTGGATGGCGATTACGAGGTTTACCCCGGCCATATGGACGCCACCACGCTGCAATACGAGCGGGAGCATAACCCGTTTATGCGGCACTGGGGCAAATAATAAAATGATAAGCCTGTACACGAACAAACCCGAGTATATAGCCGATATAGCCGACGAGCTTCGGCTATTTTCGGCAAAGGAGGAAATAACCGAGGCGGAAAACGCATCGGCAGACGTTTGCGTTACGCTTGAGGGCAGCGGCGCGGAGCGCATTGCGCTTGCGCGGGCGAACACGGCAAGGGGCAGGGCGGAATACAAATGGAGCTGCACCATACCCGCAGACGCGGACGCGCTTGAAGTAAAGCGGCGCGAAAAGCGCGCGGTGAAAATAGCGGCGTTCAGGGCAATGGCCGATATATACGGCTTCATGCCGCCGTGGGGCTCGCTTACGGGCATAAGGCCAACGCGGCTTATGCGCGAACTGTATATGCGCCACGGCGAAGCGGAAGCGATAAGGATGATGCGGCAGGACTTTGACGTGAGCGAAGAAAAGCTTGCTTTGGCAAGGAGCATAAACGCCGTGCAGCAGCCTATTCTTGACAGCCAAACGGATGCGGACGCGGATATATACATCGGCATACCGTTTTGCGCGTCGCGCTGCCTTTATTGCAGCTTTGCCTCGCAGGTGCGCACAAAAAAGACGGATATGGCGGCTTACCTTGCCGCGCTGAAAAAGGATATTACGCTAGGCTCCGCCATATTGAAGCAGGCGGGGCGCAAAATACGCGCAATGTATATTGGCGGCGGCACGCCCACCGTGCTTAGTGCGGATGAGCTGGACGGGCTTATAGCCCACGCGCTTGAAGCGTACGATGGGTTTAGCGGCGAATTCACGGTTGAGGCGGGCAGACCCGATACAATAACAAAAGAAAAGCTGAGCGTGCTTAAAAAATACGGCGTCGGCAGGCTTTCCGTAAATCCGCAGACCATGAACGACGCAACCCTTGAGCTGATAGGCCGCAGCCACGGCAGCGCGGATATTATAGCCGCGTTCAATATGGCGCGGGACATGGGCTTTGACAATATAAATATGGACGTTATAGCGGGGCTTCCGGGCGAGCATACGGCGGATATGGAGCATACGCTTGATGAAATAATAAAGCTTTCGCCAGAAAACCTTACCGTGCATACGCTTGCATTAAAGCGATCGAGCCGCCTTGTTACGGAGGGCGAAAAATACCCCATGCCCGGTGCGGACGAGGTGGAGCATATGGTGCATATGGGCAGCGCGGCGGCGGAGCGGCTCGGTATGCGGCCATATTATATGTACCGCCAGAAATACATGAGCGGCAACCTTGAAAACGTGGGGTATGCAAAGCCCGGCACGGAATGCATATACAATATAGACATGATGGAGGATACAACCGCCATAATGTCCCACGGGGCGGGCGCAATGACCAAATGCGTATACGATGCCGCGCGCCGCGTGGAGCGCGTACCCGCGCCAAAGGAGATAAGCACATATATTGCAAAGGTGGAAAAGCTGAGCGGGGATAAGGCAAGGCTATTCCTGTAAGGCTTTAATATTAATATCAGGATACATAAAGCGCGGCGCATTTGCGCCGCGCTTAACGTTGCTTTGGTTCGGGATGCTTTTTTATAGCTTCATTTCCATGTTTATGTTCCGTTCCGTCATGCCAAGGCTTTTATAGAAGCGTATTGCGCTTTCGTTGAACGCCCAAACGGTGAGCATAAGCGTATCCGCGCCGCGTTCCCTTGCAATGCGCACCAATTCATTATGCAGCAGCCTGCCTATTCCGCGGCCGCGGCAGCGGCTATGCACGCATATATCGTCAATATAGGCTATGCGGTGCGGCAGCATGGCCGGATTTGGATTGGGCGGCTTTATAAAGCCCGATGCAAAGCCTATAAGCTCATTTCCGTCATACGCGGCAATGGGGAAGCCGTTTTCATCCGCAAGCAGCGCCGCATAATATTCGCGGGAAAAGTGCGCCTCGGCGGCATAAACATCGCCGCGCGCGGCACGGTGCAGCGCATGAACCTCGGCTACCAAGGCGCATACGGCGTCATAATCTTCAATTAGGGGCTTATGCACGGTTATCATATGTTTTTAAGCACTATCTCCTTCAGCGGTGTGGTTGAATCTATCGGCCCGCCGCCCAAGCATATATCGCCGGAGTACAGCACAACCCATTGCCCGGGCGTTACCGCGCGTTCGGGCTGCATAAACGTTACGCGGCAGCCCTCGCCCCGCATGCTTACGTGTACGGGAACGTCGTTTTGGCGGTAGCGGAACTTTGCCGTGCAGTCGAACTCGCTTGCGGGCGGCTCGCCTGCTATAAAGTGTATATGCTCCGCTTCAAGCGCAAGTGAGAACAGCTCCTCATGCTCGCCCTGCTGAACTATCAGCAGATTGCGCCGCATATCCTTGCATATAACGAACCAGCTTTCGCCCGTACCGTCGCTGCGCCCGCCTATGCCAAGTCCGCGCCGCTGACCTAACGTATAATACATAAGCCCGTCGTGGCGGCCTACCACCCTGCCGTCAAGCGTAACGGCGTCGCCCGGCTGCGCGGGCAGGTATTCCATAAGGAATTTTTTGAAGTTGCGTTCGCCTATGAAGCATATGCCCGTGGAATCCTTCTTTTTTGCGTTGGGCAGCTCCGCTTCCTCGGCTATGCGCCTAAGCGCGGGCTTTAGCATATCGCCAATGGGGAACATTGCGTTTTTAAGCTGCGCCTGCGTAAGCCCGGCAAGAAAATAGGTTTGGTCCTTGTTCAAATCCCTTGCGCGCAGCAGCGTGACCCGCCCGTCGGCGTCCTTTTCAAGGCGGGCGTAATGCCCCGTTGCCAAATTGTCCGCACCCGCCGCCATTGCAAGGTCAAGAAACGCCTTGAATTTTATTTCGCAGTTGCACAATACGTCCGGATTTGGCGTTCTGCCCTTTGAATATTCGTCAAGAAAATAGGAAAATACCCTGTCCTTATATTCCTTTGCAAAATTCACGCCGTAGCAGGGTATGCCTATTTTTCTCGATACGGCCATTGCGTCCTGATAATCCTCGGTTGCGGTGCATACGCCGTCCTCGTCCGTTTCTTCCCAGTTTTTCATGAATACGCCCGTCACATCGTAGCCCTGCTGCTTTAATATAAGCGCGGCTACGGCGGAATCCACACCGCCCGACAAGCCGACTATTACCTTTTTTGCGTTGTTTTCCATTCGTTTATACCTATTCGTTGCCCGTAAGCCCGGGACTTCTTAAAAGCGCGTTGCCAAGATACAGCCGGTTTATCGTGCCCAGCTTTTCGCCTTCCTCGCTCATCCAAACCTTTTTAATATACGGCAGCTCCGTAAGCGTATTTACAAAGCTGTATATTATAAGCATTTCCAGCCTGTCCGCACTTTCCTCCGCCTCGTAGCTCAGCGCTTCCTGCAATTTGTCCGTAAAGCCCGCCTTCCATTCTATAACGGCTATGCCGTCGGCAAGATACACCCGCTCAACATCCCCGCGCGAAAGCGGAGCAAAGCCAAGCCCGCCCGTGCTTTGCGCATCTATAAGCGTAAGCACGCGCTTTGTAAGGTCGTATTCGTCGCTTGAAGGCACTATTTTATTCTCGCGCTTGAGCATGGAACCGTTTTCGTCGGGGTAATCCACGCTTACGCTTGTGCCGAGCATATCGCTGTACATATCGCGGGAAAGGTAGTCAACCCCATCCTCAAGCCTTGTGCGCGTGCCGTCCTCCGCTTCAATATAAAGCACAATGCCGCTTATGCCGGGCAGATACCCCGTAAGCGTAAGCGTGAGCGCGGCGCACATGAGCCTTTCGTCATATTCGTTTTTGGGCTGCTTTACGGTTAGGTATATAACCTTTGGCGCAAACAGCGGCAGGGAACCCGGCGTGGAGGTTGGGGTCGGGTCCTTTTTACCGCCGGAGCTTGCCGTATCGGGCTCTTTGGGCTCATCCTCCTCCATGCCCGCAATGCCTATTCGCGGCTCGCACGCAAGCGTAAAGTCCGCCGGAAGAACGGGCTCAAGCGCATCCTCGCCCGATACGCCCGCGGCAAGCTTGCCCGTAAGTATGGCAACAAGATCCGTTACCGAAGCCTCGGACGAAATATGGAGCTGCACGCTATGCGCGGCAATAAGCGTTTTTTCCGCATTGGTGAAATACATGGTAACGTATTGGTCTATGTATTTTACAGCCTCGCCTATATGCCCCTTGCTGCGGTCGGGGTATTTTTCGGCCATATCCTCGGCGTATTTATCAAGGCTTTGGCTTAAATAGCGCGCTTCGCCAATGGCGTTGCTGTTATAGCCCTGCTCCTTGCCGTTGTAAAGCAGGTTCACGGCCTGTATCCCCAGCGTATCGCTCAGCGTTGCCGCTATTGCAAGGCGCGCCGTAAGCCAATCGGACTCGCTGCCCGGGAAGCCGCCGCTAAGGTATACGTTGCATATGTTCATGGACTTTTCAACCTTGTCAAGCTTCAGCTTGGAGGGGACGGAGCGTTCGTAGGATGGGTTCTGCGGCCCTTCCATAAGCGCGCGCACCGTGCAAAGGGCTATGCTTTCGCCCTCCTCGCAGCGCACCGTGCGTTTTTCCCCCGCAAGGCGCGTGCCGTCCTCGTTTATATAATAAAGCGTTGCTTCAAATTCGCCCTGCGCAAGCGTTTCGTCGCCCTGCCTTGGCGGCGTGTCGCGGCTCAGCTCAAGCTGCGGGGTGAAGCTGTCCTCATTCATGCAGGCGGCGAATACGCCCATGCTCAGCACAAGCGATAGCATCAGCGCAATGCATTTTTGCATCATATCCCGTTACCTCCCAGCATGTTTATAAGCGTTTTGTAGCCAAGCTTGTATATGCTGCCCTCGCTTTTAAGCGTAAGCTGATGCCTGCGCGCCGTCCTGTCGCCTTCAAGCAATATTTCAACCGTTACCGTTATGGTTGAAGAATCCCTGCTTTGCAGCTGCTCATGCACGGAAAAGCTCTTTATTTTGGCAAGCTCGGCCATGTATGTTTCAAAGCCGGCATAGTCGGGCTTCTGCGCGCCGCCCTGCTCCGTTTCGGCTATCAGCGGATACGCCTTATCGTATTCGCCGCGCTGAATATGCTCAAGCAGGCAGTTTACAACGCCGGACGCCGTTATAACATAAGAATCGTCAAAATCCATGGGCTCAAGCAAATCGTTGCTGCCGCCGCCAAAGGGCTCAAGCCCCAATTCCGTCCTGCGCACGCGCGCGGCGGAGCCGTTGACCTCAAACAAAAGCTGCACGCTGACATCCGGCCTGTTTGCGGTTATCGTATTCACTATGGATTGCGCGGCAAGCCTTCGCGCAAGGTACATTTCCTCCCTTGCGCTTTGAACGCGCGCATCGTATTCCGCGCTTGAAAGCAGCCCGTTTTCCATCAGCCGCGAACCGTCCGCCACGGCCTCGTCCACAATATCCGTATTGAAAAAGTCCGCGGAAAGGGTAACGTATAATATGGCGCCTTCAAGCGAAACGTCTACTATCTGGGTTCCCTTGGGTATGACCGCGCTGATGTTACCGCTAAGCGGCGGCGTGCCTTCCATAAGCGTGCGCACCATGGCGCGCTCCTCGCGCTCGCCCGCGTAAACGGTTATGGTCGCCGTTACGCCCACAAGGTATGCTTCATCCGTAAGGCGGTAATAAAGCTTTGCGCGCATATCCTTGGCAATGCCCGCTTCGGGGTCAATGGGGGGCAAATCCTCATGCACGCTGTCCTCCTTTATCATGCCGCGGGAGCAGCCGCAAAGCGCAAGCATAAGCATAAGCGCCGCGCATAGCAGCGCCGCAAGCCGCGTGGTTTTTCCGGTATGCCTCATGCTCTATTCCTCCTGTGCGGCAAGCGGCAGATGCACCGTGAATGCGGAGCCGCGGTTAAGCTCGCTTTCAACCGATATAAAGCCGCCGTGCAGCGTAATTATCCGCTCAACTATCGCAAGCCCAAGCCCCGTGCCGCCCGTGCCGCGCGAACGCGCCTTGTCCACGCGGTAAAAGCGTTCAAACAGGTGCGGTATGGCGTCCTCCGGTATGCCTATGCCGGTATCCTTTACCGTAAGCTGCGCCTCGCCGCCGCTTTGCCTTACGCTTGCGTCTATATGCCCCGCGTCCGTATACTTCACCGCGTTTTCGATAAGGTTCACCACCGCCCGCTCTATCTGGCGCTCCTCGCCGAGTATGGTTGCGCTTTCTCCGGTGAAATTGAGCTTTATGCCCTTGCTTTCGGCAAGCGGCCTAAGGCGGGCTACAACGCGCTCCGTTATGCTCTTCAAATCAATGTTTTCGCGGTGCAGCAGCGGCTGGCCTTCATCGAACTGAACAAGCCGCAGCAGGTCCGTTATAACGTTGGACATCCTGTCCACCTCGTGATTAACGTCCTCGAAGAATTCCCGCATTTCGGCAGGGTCGGGGTTTTCTTCATATAATATGGATTCGCTCAATAGCTTCATTGTGGCAAGCGGGGTTTTTAATTCGTGCGATGCATTGGAAACGAATTCGTCCCTCACGCGGTCATGCGCCTCTATCTGCTCACTCATGCGGTTGAACGCGCGGCCAAGCTCCGCAACCTCGCCCTGCCCGCGCACCTTAACGCGCACGCCGCTGCCCTGCCTGCCCATGCGCCGTATGGCGTGGGTAAGCTCAACTATCGGCTTTGTAACAAGGCCGGAAAGCGTGAAGCTGAGCACCACCATAACCGCCGCAACTATGCAGAACACTATTGCTATTTCGGTAATAATGCCCGCCACGCTGTCCTCAACATCCTGTATCAGGGCGCTGAAAAGCACCGCGCCCAAATATTTGCCGTCCTGCGTTATGGGGGCGGTGTAATACACGGCCCAGTTTGCCGCGCCGGATAATCTAAGCGTGCTTTTATCCGCGGATGCGCTTATTCTATGGAACCCAAGTGCCGATTCCCTGCCGCCTATCAGAACGTCGCGCACCTCCCTATAAGGCAGCATGAACCCCGTTTGGCAGGAGGCGGAATCCACCTGCACAACCGCGTCCGTATCCAATATAAGCACCCTGCCGCCCAGCTCCTGCGCGCGGTTGAGCGCCAATGAATACAGCGTGTATGCATCGGAATCAAAGCTTTGGCTTATTTCAAGGGCAAGGCGGGTGGTAGCCTCCTGCTGCTGTTTGGTGCGCTGATTGACAAGCGAGGATTCCACCAATATTGCCACCGTAAAGCTTATGGACAACAAGGCCACGATGGTAACGGCCAAATATATGGCAACCATCCTGACCCTTATTGAACCGAAAAACCTTTTCCGTTCACTGTGCAAAGTAATAGCCAACTCCCCACTTAGTCAAAATATATTCGGGATTTGCCGGATCGCGCTCTATCTTTTCCCTAAGGCGGCGAATATGCACGTCCACGGTTCTGAAATCGCCTATGTAATCCTGCCCCCATATGGTTTCAAGCAGCTCGTCGCGGCTGTATACCCTGCCCGGGTTTTTCATAAATAGCTGAAGCAGGTCAAATTCCTTCATCGTAAGGCTTACGCTTTTGCCGTCCAGCGTTGCGCTGCGGCTGCCTATGTTTATGCTTAGCCCGTTTGAGCTAAGCTCCATTTTGGGCGCTTCGCGGTTTGCGCTCGTGCGGCGCAGTATGCTCTTTATTCGGGCCTTTACCTCCAGTATGTTGAACGGCTTTGTCATATAATCGTCCGCGCCGTATTCAAGGCCCAGTATTTTATCCATATCCTCGCCCTTGGCGGTAAGCATTATTATGGGAATGTCGCTTGTTTCGCGCACAATCTGGCAAACCTCTATGCCGCTAAGCTTAGGTAGCATAACGTCCAGCAGCACCAAATCGTAATGCGAGGCGTTCAGCTTTTTCAATGCCTCCTCGCCGTCCGCGGCGGAATCGGTTTCATAGCCGTCCTGCTCCAGCGTGCGCTTCAATCCTTTTATCATAAGCGGCTCGTCGTCAACAAGCAGTATTCGTATTGCCATTATGTCCTCCTTTCGCCGCGGCGCATTGCGCGACTACAACTTTCCATATTCATTATACCATAAAAACGCCCCTCATAAAGGGGAATAATTTGAACGATTGGTGTATTTAACAATAAATTAGCCGCTGTGCTATGTACAAATGCGTATGAATTTTGTTATAATAGCCAAAGTGTACTATTCCGGCATAGTAATGTGTCGGCTTTTTAGGAAAGGACCAAGTTTAAATTGAAACGATTTATCTCGCTTGTGCTTATATTTATGCTCACGCTCGGTGCGCTGCCCGTTTGCGCCGCGGCGGATGAATTTGACCCCGAAAGCGTATCAACGCCCTACATCTGCCTTATGGATGCGGCCACGGGCACGGTGCTTTACGAAAAGAACAGCAGGGCGCAGGCGTATCCGGCAAGCACAACAAAGATAATGACCTGCATTTTGGCCATTGAAAACGCGGCTGATTTGAACGAAATAGTGAATACGGGCAGCGACGTTGAAAAACGCGGCTCCACCTGCCGCCTTTCCCGCAACGAGAAAATGCCGCTGATAGACATGATATACGGCATGATGCTGTTTTCCGGCAACGATGCTGCAAAGGCCATTGCGGAGCATATAGGCGGCAGCGAATCGGGCTTTGCCGGAATGATGAACGACAAGGCCGCGCAGCTTGGCATGACGGGCACGCATTTCGTTAAGCCGAACGGACTGCATAAGGATGAGCATTATTCCACCGCATACGATATGGCGCTGCTTACCCGATACGCCATGCGCAACGAAACATTCCGCAAAATTGTTTCCGCCGCAACGTATAACGCCGCCCCCACCAACAAGGATTCCGACGGCTATCAATGGTATAATTCAAACCGCCTGCTTTACACAAAGGAAGGCGAAGCGGACTACAAATATAAATACGCCACCGGCGTAAAAACGGGCGATACAGCCGCGGCGGGCCGCTGCCTTGTGGCAAGCGCGCAAAAGGACGGCGTGGAGCTTATACTTGTGCTGTTCGGTGACTATGAAAACAAGGTTAAGGGCGAATACCGCTTTATAAACGCGGCCAAGTTCTTCGATTGGGGCTTTGCCAACTATGCATCCATGGACGCAAGCGCGCTGGGGCTTGAAAGCACCATGCAGCTGCCCGTATCGAACGCCAGCCTTGAGGATGCGGAGGGCGGACTGCTTACCGCGAACATAGATTTTTCCTCCGCCAAGCTTACCGGCATGAAGCAAACCATAGATGCCATTGCCGCAACGCCTTCGCTTTTGGTAAGCAGCTACGTAACATCAAGAAAGATGGAGGCGCCCATTGCCGCGGGCGAGGAGCTGGGCACTGTATCGTATCAATATAACGGCGTTACAATGTTCACCGCGCCCCTTATAGCCTCGCGCGATGTGGCGGCGGCCGCAACGGTAATCAGCAATACCGATTCGCCCGCCTCAAGCCCGCTGATAGTATCAAGCCCCGATATGGACGACGGGGAAGGCGG
>CABSAH010000040.1 GCA_902475645.1 uncultured Christensenellaceae bacterium
TGTGTTATACTCTATGCGGTGCTATATGACCGCGACGGCTGATTAACCGCGCGGCCGTTTGCAACACGCCTGCCGTTCACGGGTAAGGGGCGGCGGGACGCACTATTGGAGGATAAAATGGGAGACCCCCATACCCGCGGCATAGCCGCATTCCTGTCGCGCAAAGGCGTTGTGTTCAGCGTAAAAAGATACCTTGTGGATGCAATGGGATCTATGGCCATGGGCCTTTTCGCGTCGCTGCTTATAGGCACTATCCTTTCTACCCTTGCGGACAAGCTGGGCTTTGACTGGCTGAAGGACATCGCTTCGTTCGCATCCGCCGCAACCGGCAGCGCAATGGCCGTTGCAATAGGGCTTGCGCTCCAAGCGCCGCCGCTGGTGCTTTTCAGCCTGTGCGCGGTGGGATACGGGGCAAACAGCCTCGGCGGGCCGCTCGGCACGCTTATCTGCACCGCAGTCGCTGCGGAGCTTGGAAAAATAGTTTCAAAAGAAACAAAAGTTGATATCCTTGTAACGCCTACGGTTACGATTGTGAGCGGGCTTTTGATAGCGCGGCTTGCAGGCCCGGGCGTGTCCGCCGTTATGACGGGCTTTGGCAATATTATAATGCGCGCAACGGAGCTGCACCCGTTCTTCATGGGCATTGCGGTATCCGTGCTTGTGGGCGTTGCGCTCACGCTGCCCATAAGCAGCGCCGCAATATGCGCCTCCTTCGGCGCGGCGGGGCTTGTTGGGCTTGCCGGCGGCGCAGCCACGGCGGGCTGCTGCGCGCAGATGGTGGGCTTTGCCGTGATGAGTTTTAAGGAAAACCGCTACGGCGGCCTTGTTGCGCAGGGGCTTGGCACAAGCATGCTGCAAATGGGCAACATAGTTAAAAACCCGCGCATATGGCTGCCGCCTACCATTGTTTCCGCCATAACCGGCCCCATAGCCTCCTGCGTTTTCAAAATGGAAAACGGCGTGGGCGTGGCAAGCGGCATGGGCACCTGCGGCCTTGTGGGGCCAATAGGCGTAATGGCAAGCGAGGGCTTCGGCACAGCAAAAAGCTGGATAGGTATGCTGCTTGTCTGCTTCATATTGCCAGCCGTACTCACCCCGCTCGTCGCCTACCCCATGCGCAGGCTGGGCTGGATAAAGGACGGCGACTTGAAGCTGGAGCTATGATAGGGCAAGCGTAAGGCAAAAAACGAAGTATCTGTAATTTCAAAAGGGGACGCCGGCGGCGTCCCTTCGCTGTTTCTTCATTATTCGTTTTTGCCGCGTTTTTGCGCCCTTGTGCCTTATTCCAGCTCTATCCTTGGGTTTTCCTTGCTGCGGCGGTAAAGCGTAAGCTTTTTGCCTATGCACTGCACAGGCTCCGCATGCAGCCTTGCGGCAAGTGTTTCCATGGTATCCTTGGGGCTTTTGGGCGCGGTTTCAAGCACGGTTATCTTTATAAGCTCCCGCGCCTCAAGCGCCGCGTCAAGCTGCTCCGTCACCGCGGGGGTAACGCCCGCCTTGCCTATTTGATACAGCGGCTGCAGCGTATTTGCCATTGACCTAAGCTGCGCCCTTTGCTTGCTTGTCATAATATTCTTGTCTCCTTTTTATGCAAATTTTATTCTATAAAGTCAAATTCCCAGTCCCCCATGCGCACAACGCTGTTTTCATTAGCTCCGGCAGCGCGCAATGCATCTATTATGCCTTCCTTAATAAGGTATTGCTGGAAGCGGCGCATGGAGCCTTCATCGTCGGCATATGTGGTATCCAGTATGTAATCCACGCTTCCGCCCGTTAGCACGAATACGTCACCGTCGCGCTCTATATTGAAGCCCGGCTCGTACTTGTGGCCTATGTTTATTTCCTCCTCCTCAAACTGATATGTCTTAGGCAGGGTAGCAAGCGTTCTTATAATGCTGTCTATCAGCGCATCGAAGCCTGTTACGGTTGCCGCGGATACGGGGAATACCTCCACGTTTTCATCGGCAAGCGCCTCCTTCAGCCGCTTCAGGTTATCCTCCGCGCCCGTTATATCCATCTTGTTTGCGGCAACCACCTGCTTCAGCTCTCCCAAGCGGGGGCTGTACCGCGTAAGCTCGTCCTTTATTTTGAAGTAATCCTCAACCGGGTCGCGCCCCTCACTGCCGGATACGTCAATAACATGCACAAGCATTCTGGTGCGCTCAATGTGCCGCAAAAAATCATGGCCAAGGCCCGCGCCCTCCGCCGCGCCCTCAATAAGGCCGGGTATATCCGCAAGCACGAACGTTTTGTCGTAACGCTTTACCACGCCTAAATTGGGCGTAAGGGTGGTAAAATGATAGTTGGCAATTTTGGGTTTTGCGCTTGTAAGCACGGAAAGTATGGTGCTTTTGCCCACGTTGGGCAAGCCTATAAGCCCAACATCGGCAATGGTTTTAAGCTCCAGCTCCACTTCCCTTTCAAGCGTTTTCTGCCCGGGCTGAGCAAAGCGCGGCGCCTGCTTTGAAGGCGTTGCAAAGCGGCTGTTGCCCTTGCCGCCGCGCCCGCCGTGCAGCACTATTTTGCGCCTGCCGGGTTCGTTAAGGTCGGCGGCTATCGCGCCTGTTTCAACGTCCCTTACAAGCGTGCCTACGGGAACCTTTATTATAAGGTCCTGCCCGTTCTTTCCGCTTGAACGCGCGGCGCGTCCCTTTTCGCCGTTTTCCGCGCGGTAGAAGCGCGCAAATCTAAAGTCCAGCAGCGTATCCATGTTGCTGTCCGCCACGAACACAACGCTGCCGCCGCGCCCGCCGTCGCCTCCGTCCGGCCCGCCGCGCGTAACGAATTTTTCCCTGTGGAAGCTGGCGCAGCCGTCCCCGCCGTCGCCCGCCTTTATAACTATTCTTGCCTTGTCAACGAACTGCATCGTCCTTCTCCGTTTTCTTTTGATTATTTATATACTCCAAACAGTATGGCCTTATCGTGCATACGCCGCATTTGGGGCTGCGCGCGGAGCAAACGCGCCGCCCGTGGAATATTATCCAATGATGCGCGGCAGACCAATCCTCCTCGGGTATGTTCTGCATAAGCTGCTTTTCGGTATTAAGCACGTCCCTTGCGTCCGCAAGCCCAATTCTGTTCGCCACGCGGAAAACGTGCGTATCCACGGCTATTGCCGGCACGCCGAACGCATTGGATACCACCACGTTTGCCGTTTTTCGCCCAACGCCCGGCAGCTTTGTCAGCTCGTCACGCCCGCGCGGAACCTGACCGCCGTATTGTTCGACTATTATTTTGCTTGCGGCAATTATGTTTTTGCCCTTAGTTTTGTAAAAGCCGCAGCTTCGTATATACGGCGCAAGCTCCCCCTCGCTCAATTCGGCAAATGCCTCGGGCGTATTGTAAAGCGGAAACAGCACAGCCGTGGCCTTGTTCACCTGCTTATCCGTACATTGCGCGCTGAGCATGGTTGCCACAAGCAGTTCAAAGGGGGAAGTGAAGTTAAGCTCCGGCTTCGCGTCCGGGTACGCCGCCTTAAGCGCCGCAAGCGCGTTTTTAATGCGTTCCGCCTTCTGCTTTTTGCTCTCCCGCATGGTTCATAATCCTTTCCATACAAATACATGCTAATTATATACGAACATGGGCGGTTTTTGCAACACAAGCGGCGGGTTTGAGATAAGTTTTACCATCGCTTGCGGGTCTCGCCCATTGAGCCGGAAATCGACAGGGGCCTATGCAGCGCCAAAAGCAAGTACGGGACGCTGATGGCGTCCCGTGTAATATTAGCTGCTTTTTTCTCACTTATGCGTTGACGGGTGGGCGTATTTCAGCTCGTACTTTTTGGCGTATTCGGCAAAGTCGGCCTTGTAGCGGGCGTCGTTGCCGCTCTTCACGGTGTTAAGATATTCGTGCGTATCAAATTCGCCGCGGTCTATTTCCGTTACGCATACGGCTATGTTGGAGCAATGGTCGCTTATGCGCTCGCAGTTGTTCAAAAGGTCGTTCAATATAAACCCAAGCTCTATCGTGCAGCGGCCGGCCTGAAGCCGTTCTATATGCTTGCGCTTTATCTGCGCTATCAGCACGTCTATCACCTGCTCCAGCGGCTCAACCCGCGCGGCCTTGTCCAAATCGTTATCCCTGAACGAATCCATGGCAAGCGTAAGTATTTCGTTCAGCGCGCCGAACAGCAAATTTACCTCCTCCGTTGCGTGTTCGGAGAATGTAAGCTCCTTTTCGTGCATTTCCTTTGCGCTTTGGCGAATGTTCAACGCATGGTCGCCTATGCGCTCAAAGTCGCCTATATTGTGCAGCAGCTTAGATACATCCGCGCTGTCGCTGTCGCTCAATGCGGAGGCGGACAGCTTAACAAGAAAGCTCCCCAGCTTATCCTCGTATGTATCCAACTCCGTTTCCCTAAGCTTCACCTCCGCGGACTTGTCGTTATCATAATGCAGCATAAGCCCCATTGCCGTCAGCACGCAGGAGCGCGCAACGTCGCTCATCTTTATGGCCATGTTGTAGCTTTCGTGTACCGCAAGGCCGGGGGAAAGCAGCAGCCTTTCGTCCAGAAAAACCTCGCTCTGCTCCGCATCGCTGCCGCGCACTATAATGCGGGATATTTTTATAAGCAGCTTGCGCGCGGGCAGCAGTATTATTGTTGTTATAATGTTGAATACCGTATGGCAAAGGGCAACCTCCGGCGCGGAAAGCGGCGAATCTATAAAGCCGAAGCCTATAACGGCGTTAAGCCCATAGAATATTGCCATGCAGAACACTGTGCCTATTATTTTGCCGCTTATATGAACAATTGCCACCCTGCGGGCGTTCTTGGTGGTGCCTATGCTTGAAAGCAGCGCCGTGGCGCAGGTGCCTATATTAAGACCCATTACAAGCGGTATTGCCATGCCGTATGTTATGCAGCCCGTAAGCGAAAGCGCCTGCAAAATACCCACGCTCGCCGCGCTGCTCTGTATTATTCCAGTGAAAACAAGCCCCACCAGCACGCCAAGGAACGGGTTATTGAACGCGGTGAGTATGCCCGTAAACTCCGGCATATCCGCAAGCGGCGCAACAGAGCCGCTCATAAGCGTCATGCCGTACATCAATATGGCAAAGCCGACCAGCACGCCGCCAACGTCCTTTTTCTTCTGCGTTTTGCCGGCCATTATCATTATTATGCCGATAAGCGCAACTATCGGGGAAAAGTTTTGGGGCTTTAGAAGATTTATAAAAATACTGTCCCCGCTGATGCCCGAAAGCGAAAGTATCCACGCGGTAAGCGTGGTGCCTATGTTGCCGCCGAGTATAACGCTTACCGTCTGCTCAAGCTGCATTATGCCGCTGTTCACAAGACCCACCAGCATTACCGTAAGCGCGGAGGATGACTGGATGGCAATGGTTATGGCCGCGCCGAATATAAGGCTTGTGGATGTGTGCGCGGTCATCTTTTGCAGCGTTGATTGCAGCTTGCTTCCGGAAAGCTTTTCCAGACCCGCGCTCATGGTATGCATACCGTATAGGAACAGCGCAAGCCCGCCGAAAAGCGAAATAACCGAAAATACGTCCATAGTATATCTCCCTGTGTTTTGTAATACCCCTATAAACCTATTTTATATTATAACAGAACCGCCGCAGAACGCAATAGGGAAGCGGGGCAAGTTATCCCCCAACATTCACAGCGCGTTCATTGCATAGATAGCGATACTATGGTATTATTTATTATGTATATCGCTTGAAAAGGAGGGCGTTCTATGGCCCGAAGCAGCTATGGCATAGCCAAACGCTCCATATGGTATGTTTTGAAAACGCTCATATTCACGGCGGCAATAGTTGCGCTGTGCTTAGGCGTATTTATAGAGGGGCTGCATGTGAGCAACCTGTATATACTTGTTACGGAGGGCATGGAAAAGCGCGCCGAGGCTATATTGAAATACGGTCATACGGGCGTGGATGTTGACCTTACGCCGTATTTTACGGAAGAATATCTCAACAACGACCATGAGCTTGACAGCGGCAAATACGCGGGCTTCACCGTGGCAAGCTACGATTACCGCGTTGACGTTAAGGACGTATCCGTGCTGCCGTGGAGCAGGCGGGCGAACATGACCGTTGACGCGCGCCTTGCCGCAATAAACGCCGCAAGCGACGATGCCGAAAGCGCCGCGCCTGCCGAGCTGCCCGATTGGGAGGCGGGGCGGTATCAGGTGGTGTTCAAGCGCGAGGGCTCCCGCTGGTACATAAACAGTATAACGCTTCTTCAGCGCGACCCCGAGGCGGAGGTAAAGCCGACGCCCGATATGAGCCTTTTGAAGGACAAAACGAAACAAGCATGAGTAAGGCGATGCAAAAGCTTTTCGGCGCGGATACTCCCGTGCTGCTTGCGCCCATGGCCGGCGTTACGGATGCGGCGTTTCGCGGCATATGCCGTGAAATGGGGGCGGATTTTTCGTATACGGAAATGGTAAGCGCAAAGGGGCTTCATTATAACAACAAAAACACATCCTCGCTGCTGGATGCCTCCAAGCCCGAATACGAGCGCGGCTACGGCGTGCAGCTATTCGGCGCGGAGCCTGAAATGGTGGCGCGCGCGGCAGCAATGCTGAGCGAAACGCAGGGCGGGCTGAGGCTTATTGACATAAACATGGGCTGTCCCGCGCACAAAATAGTTTCAAACGGGGAAGGCAGCGCGCTTATGAAGAACGAGCCGCTTGCCGCCCGCATAATAGAAGCAGCCGTTAAGGCAAGCGCATTGCCCGTTACGGTGAAATTCCGCAAGGGCTGGGACGGCGAACATATAAACGCAGTGAGCTTTGCCCGCATGGCGGAGGAAAGCGGCGCGGCCATGATAACCGTACACGGCCGCACGCGGGAGCAGATGTACAGCGGCACGGCGGATTGGGACATAATTGCAAAAATAAAGGCTGCGGTAAAAATACCCGTAATAGGCAACGGGGATATATTCACCGGGCAAAACGCGCTGGATATGATAAGGCAGACCGGGTGCGACGGTGTTATGGTTGCGCGCGGGGCGGAGGGCAACCCGTTTATTTTCCGGGAAATAAAGGCAGCGTTCGCCGGTATTCCCTATGATGCGCCATCATACGCCATGCGCATAGCCGCCGCCATTGACCACGCGGAGCGCCTTACAATGCGCCGCGGGGAGCGCGCAATAGTTGAAATGCGAAAGCATGTATCGTGGTATCTTTCGGGTATGCACGGCAGCGCCGCGCTGCGCGCAAGGGTGAACGCCATATCAAGCCTTGATGAGCTTAAGAAATTGCTTAATGAATATCTTAGTTCGGTAACGGAAAAAGAGCTGCACTGAGCAGCCCTTTTATTTTTTTGCTTAAATCAGCATTTGATTATTTGCTGTTGGCTTCCTCCATGGTGTTTTCCACGGCAACATCCTCAACATTGGCAATGGCGCCGCGGGCGAAAACAAGGCGGGCCTTGTCCGGACCTACGGATACGGTGATGATATCATCCTTAATATTGGTAACGGTGCCGTATATGCCGCCGATGGTGCGCACACGGTCGCCAACCTTAATGGAGGAGAGCATATCCTTTATTTTCTTATCGCGCTTGCGCTGGGGTATGATCATAACCAGCAGCAGCACTACCATCATTACGATGATTAAGCCGGGGCCCTGAAAAAACTGACCTATTGTGGACAAAAAATCGCTTCCGCCTGTGGGCATAGTAATAAAACCTTCCTTTTTTCAACATATTCAGCCGCATTGGCTGCCATAAACCTGCGGCAGACGCTCCGCCGCCTTTCATACTATATAATAATACGCCCTTTCAGTCAAGAAAAAGCTGACCGCCGTTTCCAAAAAGTCACAAATGCTCAGCAAAATTCAAGCGTGCATACGCGCCCGTACCCGCCCGACGCAAGATCTTCGGCATTTGCCGCGCCCGTATTTTTTATCAATGCGTCCTCATTAAGCGGGCAGAGCATTGAAAACATTATTTCGCCCGTGCGCAAGGCGGGAACGCTTGGCATTGTGCCGCGCGGCAGCCTGAACGAAAGCGCGCCGAATTCCTCCGCAAGCGCGCTCACAAGCCCCGCCGTATCCGTGCCGACAAGCTCGTATACATTCGCGCCGCCGTCGGTTTCATTGAGCAATGCATAGGCGTTTCCGTCCGAATACGCAAAGCCGCCCGTAACGCGCGCTTCCTCAATATAATTCTCCATGTCCGCCTCGGTACGCGCCATCATGCCGATATAATCCGCGCTGAAGGAGGAATATATGCTCAGCATCTCCCGCGCGTCCGCCTCGTGTATGAGGCTTGGTATGCCCGCATTTATCCACGGCAGGCGGTATTCATCATGCCACGCAAAGGGTATGTACCCAAACTGCGCGTAAAAATTAACGTCCGGCTTCAATATTGCCGCCGCCGTGCCCATTCTTCGCTGCTCCTCATGGCAGGCTGCTATAAGCCGCGCCGCGACCATGCGGCGGCGGTATTCGGGCAGCGTTGCAACGCCCGCAACCATAACGCATTTTTTAGTTTCCCCGCCAAGCATTATGGGATAGGGTACGGCGTGCAGCGCGGCTATCATATTCCCTTCATAAAACGCCGCAAGCACATATTCCGGCCTTGTGCGCCGCGCAAAATAATAATCGCTGTATCCCGCCGCGTCCTCCTTAAAGCATATGTCCCAAAGCCGCTTCGCTTCCCCGTATTCATCCGCGCTTATGTGCCTAATTTTCAGTTCCATCAAACGGGCCTCCCGTCAAATTTATCTATCATGTACGCGGGATAATAGGATAGCTTGGCCTTCCTCAGCCCCTCTATGCCCATATCCTCCTCGCGGTTAACGAACCTAACGTCCGTAAGCTCATGCCGCACGAATTGGTTGTTTATAACCGTGTAAAGCCCCATTATGCCGTTATCCGCCTTTTCTATATGCACAACGGCCATATTATCGTCAACCCTCTGCCCCAGCGTGAACGCGGCAAGCCTGCCGTCTATCCTTATGCCGCCGCCGCGTATGCCAAGCGTGTCCATATGCGTAAGCAGCGTTTTTATTGCGCACAGCTCCATGCTGTCCGTTTCATCGGGGGATTTTTCGCTGAGCCATTCGTTGTATACGTCCACACATTCGTCCATCATATCGCCGGATATTTTAACGTATTCGTAGCGAGCGCCGTATTGCGCCATGAACTGATTGATATGGTTGCGCTTTGCGTGCAGCTTTTTGCCCGCCAAGTCCCTTAGGCTTTCCATGGTGTAAACATAGTCGCTGTTGTTGCGGTCCTCCGTCAGCTCGTAGCCCGTGCAGCGCTCAAACGCGGCCTTTATGGGGCCAGATATGCCCTTGAATACGGGCGGTATGCAGTTGGAGCGCATATATTCCGCGGCCTTATCGAGCGCGGCCTGATAATATGCCGAATCCGGCTCCGCCGTAAGCGGGGCAAGCATGAAGCGGCTGCTGCCCCAGTGCAGCAATATATAGAGCGCCTGTCCGTCCTCATAAAGCATTATATTGCCGCCGCAGCCCCACATAAGCAGGTTTGAAAATGTATATTCGGAGCATTCCAGCTTCCATTTGGCCGTATAATGCTCAACGGTTTGCTTCATCGATATATCTATCGCCCTGAAATCCATAAAATAAGCGTGTTCCTCCGTTTTGCTCATGTTTATTTTAAGCCATGCCGCCATGCAAAATCAACGGCTTTGTATTATGCGGCATATTATTTCCGCAGCCTCCGCAAAGCCGCAGCCGCCCTCGCCATCCAGTATATACGGCGGCAGATGCTCCATCCGCTCCGCAAACGGGGCAATGTTCGCCACGGCACAGCTTAACGGAAACGCCGCGAACATAGGTTCATCGTTTGGCGAATCGCCTATGAACATGGCTTCCTCCGCCGCGCTGGTTACATTACAATAGTCCCTAAGGTATATTCCCGCCATATCCGCCTTTGAATATGCGCCGAACCATGCGTTCACATGTATGCTGCTCACCTTGGCTTCCGCGCCCATGCTGCGGCAAAGCTCCGCCGCCGCGTATGCCGTTTCAAGCGGCAGCTTGGGCTCATCCTCCGCAAAGTCAAACGCCGCGTCGTATATCCTTGCAAATTGGTCGTGCGCCATGCGCATATCGGGAAACGCTTTAAGCACCGCCGCCTTTACCGGTTCAAGCAGCTTTTGCGGCTCTTTGGCGGCAAGCGGGTGGCGTATCATGCGCACGGCGCCCTGCGCGGTGCAATCGTATGCAAACGCGCCGTTTTCGCATATCACGGCCGCAACGGGCCATTGCCGCAGCATCATATCGCACCAGCCCGCCGGCCTGCCCGTTACGGGTATAAGCCTAAGCCCATGCCCGTTCAGCTTCCACATTGCGGCATATGCTTCGCTTGTCACCTTGCCGCCGTTGGTCACGGTATCGTCAACATCGAACAGTATGTATTTAAGCCTGCTCAGCTTTTTCGGCTCAATTTGGCAAAACCGCCGCATACGCCCTTCCTCCTTTTCGCAACAGAAGCGGCCTTAAGGCCGCCTCTTATGCATATGTTTATTTGTTTTCGCCGTCCGCGCCCTGCTGTGCTTCGGCTTCGGCCTTTTCCTTAGCCTCGGCCTCCTCCCTTTCCTTGGCAAGCACTTCCTCGTCGGCCTTCTCTAAACGCGAGCGCCTGTCGCTGAACGTTTCAAGCGTTACCTCTTCGCCCTTGAACAGCTTTTCAAAATCGTCGCCGTCAACATGCTCGTATTCAATAAGCGCCTTTACTATGCGCTCCATGGCGTCGCGGTGATCGTTCAAAACTACCCTCGCCCTGTCGTACTGCTCCTCCAGTATGCGGCGTATCTCCTTATCCACGCGCGCGGCGACTTCTTCGGAGAAGTTGCGCTGATGTCCCCAATCCTTGGCTATGAAAACCTCCGTCTGCCCGCCAAGGAACACGGGGCCTATTTCGTCGCTCATGCCGAATTCAACCACCATCCTGCGCGCAAGCTCCGTTGCGTGCTGCAAATCGCTGTATGCGCCGGTGCAGATATCGCTTAAAAATACGCTTTCCGCAACGCGCCCGCCAAGCGACATTGCAATTTCATCCAGTATCTTCCCGCGGGACATATGGTCGCGGTCATGCTCGGGCATGGTCATTGTGTAGCCCGCCGCGCTGCCGCGCGGAATAACGCTTATTTCATGCACGGGGTCGCAATTCGGCAGCACGCGCGCCACAACGGCGTGGCCTGCCTCGTGATACGCGGTTATCTTCTTATCCTCGGGCGTTATAACATGGCTGCGCTTTTCGGGGCCTACCATCGTGCGGGTTATGGCCTCCTCAAGCTCCGTCATGCCTATTTCCTTTTTCTTAAACCTTGCGGCAAGTATGGCCGCCTCGTTCAGCACGTTTTCAAGATCCGCCCCTGTAAAGCCCGATGTGCGCCTTGCAAGCACGGAAAGGCTTACCTCCTCGGCCAGCGGCTTGCCCTTGGCATGCACCTTCAATATGGCCTCGCGTCCCTTAACGTCGGGGTAATTGACGGTTATCTGCCTATCGAACCTGCCCGGACGCAGAAGCGCGGGGTCAAGTATATCGGGGCGGTTGGTTGCGGCTATTACTATTATGCCCTCGTTCACGGCAAAGCCGTCCATCTCAACAAGGAGCTGGTTCAGCGTCTGCTCGCGCTCGTCATGCCCGCCGCCAAGACCCGCGCCGCGCTGACGGCCCACGGCGTCTATCTCATCAATGAACACGACCGCGGGGGCGCACTTCTTAGCGGTGGTGAAAAGATCCCTCACCCTGCTTGCGCCAACGCCCACGAACATTTCAACAAAGTCCGAACCGGATATTGAGAAGAA
>CABSAH010000041.1 GCA_902475645.1 uncultured Christensenellaceae bacterium
ATTCTGAACCTGCTCGCGGATCTTTTCAAGCTCCGCCTTGCCCAGTATAACAAGCCTTGCAATTTCCGCATCGTTGGCCTTGGAACCGATGGTATTGAATTCGCGGTTCATCTCCTGCACCACAAAATCAAGCCTTCTGCCCGCCGCCTCGCTTTGGCAAAGCAGCTCCCGCGCCTGCGCGGTGTGGCTTTTAAGCCTTACAAGCTCTTCATCTATGCTGGCCTTATCCGCAAAAAGCGCAACCTCCGTTGCAAGCCGCTGTGCATCAACCTCCACAGTGCCGCCGAGCATGGCCTCTATGCGCTCGTTAAGCTTTGTGCAGTATTCTTCAACCACCGTAGGCGCCCGCATTTCGATTTTTTCGCGCAGTCCGTCAACCGTGCATAGCCTTGCGGAAAGGTCGTTTGCAAGCCTTTCGCCCTCGCCGCGGCGCGCATTTATCAATTCCGCAATGGCTTTTTTTGCGGCCTCCTCGGCAAGCGCTTTTACCGCTTCGTCATCCTCGTCCGCTTCAACTATGTCCGTAACGTCGGGCAGCCTGAGCGCATTGGAAAGCGTCATGTCGTTTTCCTCCCTAAGCTCTGCCGCCGCAGCCCTGACGGATTTAAGATATGCGCCGAGCAGCGCCGTATCTATCCTTACTTCCTTAGCGTCGCTTCTGTTGTTCCGATAATTAACAAATACGTCAACATGCCCGCGCGAAAGGCTGTTGTTCAGCGCTGCGCGCAGCGTATCCTCCGCAAAGGAAATGTGCCTTGGCATACGGAAGGAAATATCCAAATAGCGGTGGTTAACGCTTTTCAGCTCCACCGTCATCTCCCGTCCGTCCTGCGCGGCCTTCCCGCGCCCAAAGCCCGTCATGCTGCTTACCATATAAGCCTCCTTGGATGTTGTAACTTTATTATTATATCACACTGTTTTCCCGTTTTGAACCCCATTTTTGCCAATCCGCACGGCAAAAAGCATTATTCATAGAGCTTATAAAGCTCGTCCGCACCCGGCGGGGCAATGGCTTCCCCCTTCGCCGTGCGCACACCCTTGCCGCAGGCACGGCCTATCACCGCCGCGTTTATACCGATGGAGTTAAGCCCGCAAACAAGCGCTTCCCCGTTAGGGCAGGCTATTAGCATTGCTCCGCTTGAAAGCAGCCTTAGCGGGTCAAGCCCAAGCGCCGCGCATATTTTAAGCGTTACGGGCTTTATCGGCACCTTATCGGCATCTATTTCAATTCCCACGCCGGATGCTTCGCTCATTTCCCATGCCGCGCCGAAAACGCCGCCTTCCGTAACATCGTGCATGGCGTGCGCGCCGTTGGCATAGGCATAAAGCCCTTCCTTAACCACGCTTACATAATCCATGTAGCCGCGCGCTTCGTCAAGCTCCGCTTCGCTTATGCACTCAAGCCTATCCGCAAAGTCGTTTGCAATTATGGCCGTACCTTCAAGGCATGCCCATTTGGACAGCACAATGCTGTCCCCCTCCTTCATTCCGCCCGGCGTCAATATGCCGCGCTCGCCCGCCTTGGCAATAACGGCGGCGCTGGTTATCATGCGCGTAACCGCGTCCGTAACCTCCGTATGCCCGCCTATTATTTCAACGTTTGCAACCCTTGCCGCCGCGCTTAGCTCATCCGCAACGCGCGCAATATCCTCCTTCGTTGCACTCGGCGGCACAAGCAGCGTTGTAAGCAGGCCTATCGGCTCCGCCCCGGCAGCCGCGGCATCGTTGCAGCTTACGTGTACCGTAAGCGCGCCAAGGTGCTTATCCGCCGCCGTAATGGGGTCGGTAGACAGCACGGCTATACGCCCGCCCATATCCACCGCCGCGCAGTCCACGCCAACCTGCGGGGAACACAGCACCTCGCTCCGTGTATGCGTAAATTTAGACAGTATCAGCTCATTCAGCGTATCGTTATCAAGCTTGCCTATCCGCATCGGTATCTCCTATATAATCAAAAAATTCATTCTCGTCCATAACCGGTATGTTAAGCTCGTTAGCCTTGGCAAGCTTGCTGCCCGCACCCGGCCCCGCAACCACAAAATCCGTCTTTTTGCTTACGGATGACGCGGCCTTGCCGCCAAGCTTAGCTATCAGCGCCTCTATATCGCCCCTGCCCATGCGCTCCATGGTTCCGGTAACAACTATCGTTTTGCCCGTAAGCAAGCCCGGTTCAGTCGATATTTCCTCGGCCTTGGGCGTGACACCGTGCGCAAGCAGGCGGTCTATCTGCGCGGATATGGAAGCATCGTTAAAGAAATCCACAACATCCCGCGCCACAACCGCGCCCACATCGGGTATTTCAATAAGCTGCTCCTCCGTTGCGCTGCGCACGGCTTCAAGCGTAGAGAACCGCTTTGCAATGTCCCGCGCGGTCTTTGAGCCTACGTTGGGTATGCCTATTGCAAACAGAAATGCGCCAAGCGTAGGGTGTTTGCTTTTCTCTATCGCCTGCATAAGATTGGCTATCTTTTTATCCTTAAAGCCGTAAAGCTCCCTGTAATCATCCGCCTTCAGGTCATAAAGATCGGGTATGCTCCTAAGTCCCTTTTTTTCAACCAGTACGGCGGCGGTTTTTTCGGAAAACGTATCTATATCCATCGCCTCGCGCGAAGCATAATGCGCCAGCCGCGCGGCTATCTGCGGCGGGCAGGAAAGGGAATTGGTGCAATACAGATGCACGCCCCTATGCTCCACATGCGCCCCGCATGCAGGGCATTTTACGGGCTTTTCTATTTCCCGCTCCGGCTTATCGCCCTCAACCGCCCCCGTTATTTCCGGAATAACATCGTTGCTGCGGCGTATGAACACGCGGGAGCCTATTCCGACGCGCTTTCTTATAATATCGTCAAAATTATTAAGCGTGGCGTGGCTTATGGTTGCCCCCACAAGCTCCACCGGCTCCAGATGCGCGCGCGGCGTTAGCTTACCCGTGCGGCCAACCTCCCACGTTACGTCCTTTAGTATTGTGGTCGTTTCCTCCGCCGCAAATTTGAACGCAATCGCCCAGCGCGGGAACCTATCCGTATTGCCCAATGCGCGCCGCGTTGCGCCGTCAACTATCTTAACGACCATTCCGTCTATAAGAAAATCCAGGCTTTCCCTTTGCTTTTCCGCGCGCCTTATGCCCGCATAAACATCCTCTATATTATCGTAAAGCTCCATAAAGCCGCTTGTGGGCAGCCCGTTTTCTTTAAGGAAGCTTATTGTTTCATCATGCCCTGCAAGCTCGCGCCCTTCAATATAGCCCACGCTGTACATGCAAACATCCAGCCTGCGCTTGGCAGTTACGGCGGGGTCAAGGTTCCTCAGCGCGCCCGCCGCAGCATTGCGGGCGTTTTTAAGCTGTTCCTCCCCGCTTTTGTTAAGCTTATCCAGCACGCTCAGGCGCATATAGCATTCACCCTGACATTCCATTTTGCCCTTAAACGGTATCGTCAGCGGAATTGTTTTTATGGTCATGGCCTGCGGCAGTATAGCCTCGCCCACCACGCCGTTGCCGCGCGTTGCGGCCTGAACAAGCCTGCCGCCGTCATACGTCAGGTTTATTGTAAGCCCGTCAAACTTATATTCAAGCGCATAGCGAAGCTTTGGGAGCGGCGAATCGATATGAGCCTGATTATATTCATCCCTCAGCTTTTCCGCGCGCCTGCTCCATTCTATAAGCTCAGCTTCCGTGCGCACCTTGTCCATGCTCCAAAGCCGACCGATATGCCTATGCTCGCTGAATTCGCTAAGGGGCTTGAAGCCCACGCGCCTTGTCGGTGAATCGTCAAGCACAATGCCTGTTTCCTTTTCAATGCGAACAAGCTCATCAAACAGCTCGTCGTATTCCTTATCGCTCACCCTTGGCGCATCGTAGCGATAGTACGCCTCCGCATATTCATTTAGCAGCGCAACAAGCTGCCGCATACGTTCATTCATCGTGTAAACATCCCCGCCGTTTTATTCGTCAGTTATGGGGTAAAGCGGCGCATATGCAGCCGCAAAGCGTTTTTTGCCGCCTATGTCAAAATCCACGGTAACGGTCATGGAGCCGCCTGTACCCGCAACGTCTATAACTGTACCGTCCCCGAACTTTTCGTGTCTTATGCGCATAAGCGGAGCATATTCAACGTTAAGCTTGGTTTTTGTCGGCTCCGTGCGCTGCGAATACGGCGTGCGCTTAGGCGGCTTCATGCCGAAGCCCTGCATTGAGGCATATGTTACCTCCGGCGCCGCGGGGCGATCGTATCCATCGGGTATTATGCGCTTGGGCCTATCGTCCTTCATCAGCTCCTGCGGTATTTCGTCCAAAAAGCGGGACGGGCGGTTTATTGTGGTTTCCCCGAATATGGAGCGCGTCTGCGCGTTGACAAGATACAGCCTTTCCCGTGCGCGTGTTATGCCAACGTAGCAAAGCCTGCGTTCTTCTTCAAGCGCGTTTAGGCTCATGTCCCCGCGTGCGCGGCGGGTGGGGAACACGTTTTCCTCCATTCCTGCGATGAATACAACGGGGAATTCAAGGCCCTTTGCGCTATGCAGCGTCATAAGCGCAACCGCGCCCTCGCTTTCGTCAAGCGAATCTATATCGCTCACCAGCGCAACGCTTTCAAGGAACACATTTAGCGCGTTTTCGCCCTCCGGCACATCGCGCTCTATTTCCTTTATATTTCCTATAAGCTCGGATATATTATCCATGCGCATAAGCGCGTCGCCCTTTTTATCCTCGCTTACCAGATACGCCTGATATTCTATTCTATCAACAAGGTATTTTGCAAAGTCCGAAAGCGGCATAAGCGTGCTCTGCGCCATAAGGTCGCTCATCAGCTCCGCCACTCCCCTCAGCTTCTGCTCCACCTTCTGCGTCAGCCCTTCGCCGCTTATCGCGGTAACGAGCATGGATTGGCCGTTTTTCTCCGCCGCCGCCGTAAGCTCGTCTATTGTTTTATCGCCTATTCCGCGGCGCGGCACGTTAATTATGCGGGAAAACGCAACATTGTCGTTCGGGTTGGCTATCGCCCTAAGGTATGCCATTATGTCGGCTATCTCCTTGCGCTGATAAAACCTTACCCCGCCGAATACCTTGTGCGGTATGCCGTAGTTTACAAGCGTGCTTTCAATAACGCGGCTCTGCGCATTGGTGCGGTAAAGTATTGCAAAATCGCCGTAGCTTGCGCCCTGCTGCACGCCCTGCAAAATCTTTCGCGCAATAAACGCGGCCTCGTCGCGTTCGTTATCCGCGCCGTAACGCTCAATCGGGTCGCCGCCGTCCTTAGCCGTCCAAAGCGTTTTGGGCTTTCTGCCGGAATTGTGGCTTATAACGGCGTTTGCGGCGTCCAGTATATACTTGGTGGAGCGGTAATTCTGCTCAAGCCGCACCACCTTTGCGCCTTCAAAGTCCTTTTCAAAGCTGAGTATGTTTTTTATATCCGCCCCGCGCCAGCCGTATATGCTTTGGTCATCGTCGCCCACAACGCAAAGGTTGCCATGCTTTCTGCACAGCATTTCAACCAGTCTGTACTGCGGCATGTTGGTATCCTGATATTCGTCCACCAAAACGTACTTAAAGCGGTTCTGATACTTTTCAAGCACCTCCGGGCATTGTTCAAAAAGCTCTATCGTCTTAATAAGCAAATCGTCAAAATCGAATGCATTGGCGGCCATCAATCGGCGCTGATACTGCTCGAACACCTTTTCGGTTATGCCGTCGTCGCTGTAATTTTCCGCAATATATTGCTTAACATCGGACGACTTATTCTTTGCGTTGGATATATTTTCCTTTATAACGCGCTTGGGTGCGGCCTTGTCGCTTATGCCCATGCCCTTTAATATATCGCCGATTATTTTAAGCTGATCCGCATCGTCGTATATTGTAAAGCTGCGCTCATAGCCAAGCTTGTCGCAATCTATCCTAAGCAGCCTTACGCAGCAGGAATGGAACGTTGTTATCCACGCCTCCTCCACATCGCTGCCTATAAGCGCGGCGGCACGTTCGCGCATTTCCTGCGCGGCTTTATTGGTAAAGGTCAGCGCAAGTATGTTCCACGGCTTAACGCCATGCTCCACCAAATTTGCTATGCGATACGTTAAAACCCTGGTTTTGCCCGAGCCTGCGCCTGCAAGCACAAGCAGCGGCCCTTCAAGGCATTCCACGGCCTCGCGCTGCCTGTCGTTAAGAACTGATAGATCCATTGTTGTACCTCTTCCTTATGATAGGAATTATTATACCATATTTTTGCGGCGTTTTGATAGTGCGCCGCAAACAAAAAATCGGGGGTCCGGTATTTCAGGATCCCCGATAACGCTGCTCAGCCCATTTTATCAGCCGCGCAATTCCGCCTTAAGCCGCGTTTCAAGCGCGCGTATAACGCTGCCCACGGCCGCCTGAATTTCCTCGTCAACAAGGGTATGATCCTCGCTCCTGAGCGTGAATGAATACGCCATGCTCTTTTTGCCTTCCGGTATGCCCGCGCCGCGATATACGTCGAAAAGCTCAATATCGTCCAGTATTACCTTCAGCTTGGTCTGGGCTATTACGCGGCTCACCTCCGCCGCAGTAACCTTATTATCCACAACTATTGCAAGATCGCGCGCGACCTTGGGGAATTTGGATATGGGCTTATAGGTGCGCTTTGCGCCGATATGGGCGAAAAGCTTATTCATATCTATTTCCGCAAAGTATACGCGGCCGTCTATGCCCCAGTTTTTAAGCACGTTAGGATGCACCGCGCCAAGCTCGCCCACCTGCTCCTTGCCTATGGACATTACGGCCTTTCTGCCGGGCTGATAGAATTCGCTGCCGCCCGCCGCAAATTCAACCCTGCCGAAAAGATTGAACTTTTCAAGCAGCTGCTCCACCGCGCCCTTAAGCGTGAAGTAGTCCTCATGCTCCCCGCTGAACAGCAGACCCAGCATCTTTCTTTCCTCGGGCAGGCTGTCGTTATTGTCAAAATGAACGTTGCCCACCTCAAAGAACCTGTCGTGTCCGGTCTTTCTGCCCTGATTGCGCTTTAATGAATCGAGCATGCCCATTATGAGCGTTGTGCGCATAAGGCTCTGATCCTCGCCAAACGGGTTCAGTATCCTTACGCATCTGCGCTTTTCGCTGTCCTCCTCCAGCAGCAGGGCGTCAAGCGCGGCGGGGCCGGTGAAGTTATAATTATACATTTCGTAGCAGCCCTGCGCCGCCATTTCGTCCTTAACCTTATCTTCAAACACATAGTCCGCGCCCAGCTTGCCCGCGAACGTATCGCCATACATAAGGGTGGGCTTTATGTTGTAATATCCGTAAAGGCGCGCCACTTCCTCCGCAATGTCCCAATCGGCTTCAAGGCCGTCCTCAATATCGGTACGGAAATGCGGTATGCGCACCTCAAGCTTATCCCCGACTGCCTTGGCGTGAATATTTATCGTATCAAGCATTTTCGCCATGTCGCTGCCGGATATTTCGGTATGCAGTATGCGGTTTATGTGCGCAATGTCCGCATACACGGTATGCTCGCTTATATCGGCGCTGCAAACGTCTATCGTGCCGCCTATAACCCTGCCCGCGTTAAGCTCGTCCACAAGCTCTATCGCCCTTTCCTCCGCAAGCATTGCGTTCACGGCCTCAACGCCCTTTATGAAGCGCGCCGCCGCATCGGTAACGTGGTGCAGCTTTCTTGTTGTTGCGCGTATGCTGCTGCCCTTGAACGCGGCGGATTCAAACAGCGTGGCCTTGGTGTCCGCGGTTATTTCGCTGTTCAGTCCGCCCATAACGCCCGCTATGCCCACGCCCTTTTCGGGATCGGCTATAAGCAGCATATCCGGCGTCACCGCGCGCTCCTTGCCGTCAAGCGTGGTTACAATCTCGTTTTCGTATGCGTTGCGCACAACTATGTTCCCGTCCTTTACGCAGGCAAGGTCGAACGCATGCATCGGGTGGCCGTATTCAACCAAAACGTAGTTTGTTATGTCAACAATGTTGTTTATGGGCCGCATACCCACCGCGCGCAGGCGCTTCTGCATCCATACGGGGGAAGGCTCTATATTAAGATCCGTCACCACGCGCGCAACATAGCGTGAGCAAAGCTCCGTGTTTTCAACGGTTACGGAGGCATAGTCGCGTATGTCGCCCTCGCCCTTTATATGGCGTATAACAGGCTCCCTGAACTTCTGCCCAAGCGCTGCGGCAGCTTCGCGGCACATGCCTATTATGCTTTGGCAATCGGCGCGGTTCGGCGTAAGCTCTATATCGAACACTATATCGTCAAGCCCCACGGCCTCCTGTATGCTCTGCCCAAGGGGATGTTCCTCATGCAGTATCATTATGCCGTTGAACTCGGCGCCGGGATAGTCCGCCTCGCTCAGGCCAAGCTCATGGCCGGAGCAAAGCATGCCGTAGCTTTTAACGCCGCGCATGACCGTGGGCTTTATAACTATGCCTTCCGTAAGGTGCGCGCCATCCATGGCAACGGGTACAAGCGCCCCTTCAAACACATTTGATGCGCCCGTAACGATGCAGAGCGGCTCATCCGCGCCGACATCAATGGTGCATATTTGAAGATGATCGGAATTTTCGTGCTTGCGAAGCTCAACTATCCTGCCGACCACAACGTTAGTAATGCCTTCCATCTCGCCCGCGTAGCCCGCGCATTCAAAGCCGCGCCACATGAGCTTTTCAACAAATTCATCGGGCGTTACGTTCCATTCAACGTAATCCTTCAACCAACTAAGCGGAAGCTTCATGTTTCTTTACCTCCTCAGAACTGCCCCAGGAATCGGGCATCGTTTTCGTATTCAAGGCGAATATCGTTTATGCCGTATTTAAGGCTTGTAACCCTGTCCACGCCTATGCCGAACGCGAACGCGCTCCATTCGTGCGGGTCAAGTCCGCAGTTTTCAAGCTCATGCGGATTGGTAACGCCGCAGCCGAGTATTTCAAGCCAACCCGTGCCCTTGCATACGCGGCAACCCTTGCCGCCGCATATGGTGCAGGAAATATCCACCTCCGCAGAAGGCTCCGTGAATGGGAAATAGCTTGGGCGCATACGGGTCTTTACGTCCGGCCCGAATACGGTATGCACAAATTCGTCAAGCGTGCCCTTCAAATCGGCAAAGCTGATGTTTTTATCCACAACAAGGCCCTCCATCTGCATGAAAACGGGGCTGTGGCTTGCGTCCACCTCGTCCACGCGGAACACGCGGCCCGGTATAACCAGCCTAAACGGAGGCTTAATGGTCATAAGCGCCCTCGCTTCGCAGGGGGAGGTATGCGTTCTGAGCACCACCTTGTCGTTTATATAGAACGTATCCTGCATATCGCGCGCGGGGTGATCCTGCGGCAGGTTCAGCTTGGTAAAGTTGAAATCGTCGTATTCGACCTCCGGGCCATGGAACGTGGTGAAGCCCATGCCTATAAGCGCATCCCTTATTTCGCGGTAAGTCTGCGTCATCGGGTGCAGCCTGCCGCTGGGCTGGCGGCGTATGCCGGGTTCGGTCACGTCCAGCGTTTCCTTTTCAAACGCCTTCTGCTGCATAAGCCTGGCTATCTTTGCCCTGCGCTCCGCAATGGCCTGCTCAAGCTCCTTTTTAACGGCGTTGGACGCCTGCCCAAGCTTTGCGCGCTGCTCCTTATCAAGCTGACCCATTGTGCGGAGTATTCCCGTAAGCGAGCCGCTCCTGCCGAGTACGGAGGAATTGAGCTCCTCCAGCTCCTTCTCCTCGCGCACCTCCTGAAGGCGGGCAAGCGCATCCTGCCTTATCTTTTCAAGTGCATCGTTCATTATTGATAAAAACCTCCTGAAAAACTAATACGCGCCTCGTCCTTAGGGACGAAGGCGCGCTCGTGGTACCACCCTTATTCGCCCCGCCATCACGGGGCCTTTTTCCGCTGTAACGGGCTTACCCGGCGCCGACTACGCACCGCATAAGCATATGCGGCTTCCCCGGCGCGGCTCGGGAGCGAACCTTATGCGGCCGTATTTTGCAGGCTGCTTTCAGCTTATGCAGCCCTCTCTGGGGCAACGGCAGGCCGCTTTGCTCCGTCATTGCCGATTCTTTCGGGCATTATACCATATCGTTTCCGCTTTTTCAAGCGGCCGCAATGCCAAAAGCGTCCTATCCGTGAACCCATTTTGTAAAGCACAGCACGGCGTAATCGGCAAGCCTTGCTTCATCCACATCGATAGCGAACAACAAATCTATGCTTACTGCATCCCCGCTCGTTTCGAATATGTATTCAAGCCTGCCCGCCTTATCCCCCGCCTTTACGGGCGCGGCGTAGGCTTCCTCCGCGCTTACAAGGCTTCTCGGTTCATCCCCGTTCCATACTATAAGCGTAACGTCCTCCGCCGCAACAAGGTCAACGCTTTTCACTATCCCGCCGTATACATTAGCGTTTTCAACCACCCTGTCGCCCCTTTTAACTGGCGTTTTTATGCTTACCGCCGCGGCAGAGGCTTCTGTTATTTTGCTTGCGCAGTTAAAGCGCGTTTTGGAATCCGCCGCGCCTATAACGGCCGCTATAAATACCGCGCCCTTGCGCTTTACCATAAATACGCCGCAATACTGCGCTTCGTTTGAAGAACCCGTAGAGCCCGCAAAGCAGCCGTCAAGCGATTTTATCAGCTTATTTTGGTTCACAAGCTCCGTCCTTGTGCCGTTTTCATGCACTATTTCATCCAAATACAGCGCGCTGTATTGTTTATACGTTGCCGATGCCGCAAGCCGTGCGCCTATCTTCGCCAATTCCTCCGCGTTCAGCATAAGCCCCTTGCCGTCTATGCTCGATATTTCCGCATATACGCCCGTATCCCGCAGAAGTCCGTTTATGGCAATTACCGCCGCATCCTTCCCGCCCGCGCAGGCCTCCGCCAGCGCATAGGTTGCGTCCCCTGCGGTTATCATAACGGCGGCCTTCATGGCCTCTCCCGCCTTTATTGTTTCCCCGGCTTTAAGGAACGCCGTTGCGCCGCCAACGCCTGCCGCCTCCGGACTTACGACTATTTCCTTATCCGCCGCAAGCCTGCCGCCATCCATACATTCAAGCGCAAAGAGTAGCGCGGGCAGCCGCACAAGCCCGCCTATATTAAGCCTTTCCTCCGCGTTCTTTTCAAATATGCGCTGCCCGCTTTGCGCTTCCGTTACTATTGCCGCCTTTACCTGCCCCGTTTCGGCGTTCACGCCCTCCGCCAATGCCGCGGGGCTTAAAAGCATAACGGCGCACAGCGCTGCGGACAGCATAGATATCAAGCATTTTTTCATATAAAAAACTCCCGTATGCATTTCATATCCTATTGATATGCCGCA
>CABSAH010000042.1 GCA_902475645.1 uncultured Christensenellaceae bacterium
GCTCCCTCTTAGAGGGAGCTGGAAATTCGCTGCAAGCGAATTTTCTGAGGGAGTCCTTTTACTGAGGGGTTGACGATACCAAGCAAAGCCACGGTTTAACCCCTCCGTCAGAGCCGGCTTTTCACTCCGCCGCGCCGTACACCTGCCCGCGCCAGCGTTCGCTTTTGGCTATTACGCCGTCAGCATCGCTTGAAAGCTCGTGCGCAAGGTAGCGCGCGTCCTCGGCGCTCATATAGCTGCGCGCATCGGCTTTTTTCAGCACGCTTTGGGCTATCAGCGCATCTATGTTGATTAGGTTCAGCGCCGCGTAAAGCACGGCAACGGTCAGCGCAAGCGCCTGTACCGCGCGCAGCTTTTTTGCATAAAGCCGCGCCGTGCATATTATAACCGCCGCCAGTATGCACGCCATGAACCATGCGGAAAGTATCCGCCTAAGCGTAAGGCCGTATGCGTCAATGTACATATACAGCCTGAACGCCGCGCACACAAGCAGCGCAAGCGTTGAAAGCATAAGCCCCGCAAGAAAACGCCTAAGCGCATTGCTTTCCTCTGCGGCGGCGGAAAAGAGCGCGTATACGGCAATGTTTATTATGCTGACGGCGCAAAGCTCGCCGAAGCCCTGTACGGCGTATTGCGAATACGTAAGCCCCGCGGGCAGACCCTTCAGCCCCGTTATGTATGCAAACTGGAACACGGCATACGCCGCATACAGCGCAAGCAGCATACCTACGGCTATATTCGCCGCCGCTGCGGGTATTATGCGCTGATATGGCCTTTGGGGCAGCGTTTTAGGCTCGTATGCCATATAGTATATGAATGAAAAGAACAGCGCCGCCGTTATCAGCGCGGTGATAATGCGCCATATTGCGGCGCCTATCTCCAGCCCCTCAAAAAAGCGGCCTATGCTAAGCCGCATGGCGGCGTCCGCGCTTATAAGCAGCGCCGCGCACAGCACCGCAAGCGGTATTCCCATCAAAAGCCCTATCCGCACCGCCGTGCTGCCCTTATCATTGGCCCTGCCGCGGCCGAACGCGCTGCCTATCGCCCCGAAAAAGCGCCCAATGCATACAAACGGCGCAACGAACCACCCCTTGAAATACGCCAATATCAGCCCGTCCTGCCTTTCTTTCGGCACGGTGAAGCAAACCGTTACGGCGTGCAGCATAAGCAGCATTGAAAGCGCGATAAAGTTGATAAGCGTAAGCCCTTCCTGCTTATAAACAAGCGACCTTAGCACCAATATCGCTGCCGCCGCAAGCAATGCATAGCCCACGGCGTTCTTTTTTGCCCTGTCCCACGCGGCAAAGTAAAAGCCGGCAAGATATATAAGCCAGAAGCCGCCGTATATGAGCATTGCGGCGCTTATGTCCCATTCATCGCCGAATACATGCCTGCCGCATACGCCCCATGCGAACGCCGCGCCCGCGGCAAGTGTAAAAAGTATCAGTATGCGCTGCTTGGGCGTATATTCACGCGCGTTATTATTCTCCATTCTTATCCTCCACATATTCCAATATGTCGCCCGGCGTGCAGTTCAGCTTTTTGCATATGGCGTCCAGCGTGGCAAAGCGTATGGCCTTGCCCTTGTTGGTTTTAAGTATGCTCAGGTTGGCCTGCGTGATGCCTATGGCCTCCGCCAGCTCCCCGCTCGATACGCCGCGGCGCGCCAGCATAATGTCTATATTTACCCTTATCATGCTTCCCTCCGCGTTAAATGGTAAGCTCGTTTTCGCGCTTGTACTCAACGGCTTTTTTGAATACTATGCCGAGCGTAAGCGCGAAAAGCCCGCTTAATATCATCACCAGCGCGCACACGACCGTCATAACGGTGAACATGAAAAAGCATTTTACAAGGAATACTATTCCCGCCGCCTCCGCCGCAATGCCCATGCGCATGAACGCCGCCGCGTTGCGCTCCACAAACGGGTCGCTGTCCACCGTTTTCAGCACCGCCGCAAGCTCCGTCAATATCCATAGCGCAATAGCGCCGCATACAAGCAGCATTGCGTAGAACAGCACCGTGCTTCCCGCCGCGCCGTATTCGTTTTCCATAAAGGCGCGCACGTCTGCGGATACGAACAGCGCCGCCATCAGCGCCGCAATAAGCACCATAAGCGCATACAAGAGCACGCGCGTTATTTTTGAAAGCGATTTTAGCGTCATTTTTTATACCTCCGCGTTCTGCGTTTTCATAGCTATGATAACATGGCGTTTATCGAAATACAACAAGTTTTTATCGTTTTACGATAAATTCATAAAATCGTAATAAAATGTTGTCACCATCATTTCACCTAAAGTGCATTCATAGACCCCTTAATAAGTGTTATAATATCAATATAATTAAAAGGAGAGGCAATGCTATGTACGATTCATATTTTACCTACGCTGCGGAATCGCTGCTTTATATAGCGGTGCTTATTGTTGCCGTGATAGGCATGATAGCTTCGCTTAAGGTGCAGAGCACGTTCAAAAAATATTCCACCATGCCCGCGCGCTGCGGCTTGAGGGCAAACGATGTTGCGCGCAGGCTGCTCTATGCGGGCGGAAGCACGGCAACGCTCTCGCCCGTGTCCGGCTCGCTTACGGATCATTACGACCCCACAAAAAACGCCGTGGGGCTTAGCGAAAGCGTATACAACAGCGCCTCCGTTGCGGCGCTGGCGGTTGCGGCGCATGAGGTGGGCCACGTTATGCAGCATCAGGACGATTATACCCCAATAAGGATAAGAAACACCCTGCTGCCCATAGCGCGCCTCGGCTCAGCCGTTGGGCCGTGGCTTGTTATAATAGGCATAATGATAGGCGCGTTCAATTTGGCAAGCATAGGCGCGTGGCTGTATTTCGGCATATTGGCGTTCCAGCTTGTAACGCTGCCGGTTGAGTTCAATGCATCCCGCCGTGGGCTGAAGATGCTTACCGATGGCGGCTACATAGCCTACGGCAGCGAGGAGCAGGCCGCAAAGCAGGTGCTTCGCGCCGCCGCAATGACCTATGTTGTTGCCGCGCTGAGCACATTCCTTACCTTCCTAAGGTTGTTCCTTATGGCCAACCGGAACAGAAGGCGCTGAAGCGGGGGCTAAATACATCAAGGGGACGGTCATTGCCGTCCCCTGTGCTTTACCTGCGTTTTTTCGTTTTTTGTCCAAAGCGGATTTAATATTTGCGGCGCAATATGCCGCGCAAAAGGGCTTTTCCGCCCGGTATGCGCTACTTCAAAGAGCTTGCGGACGTAAGCACCTTTACGGCCTCTGCAAGCGTGCCTACGCGGATAAGCTCAATGCCGCCCGGAGCCTTAAACGCGGCGTTGCGGGGGATAATAAGCCGCTCGTAGCCAAGGCGGGCGCACTCGGCGGCGCGTTTTTCCATGCGGCTTGCGCCGCGAACCTCGCCCGTTAGCGATATTTCGCCAAGGCAAACCGTGCTTTTGGGCATGGGCGCATCGATTAGCGCGCTTGCTATGCATAGGGCGACCGCCAAATCGCAGCAGCGCTCCTCAAGCCGCATACCGCCAACAACGTTTATATACACATCCTTGTCCGCAAGGGAAAGATACGCCTTTTTTTCAAGCACCGCAAGCAGCAGTATAAGCCTGTTCAGCTCAAAGCCGGCGCTCATGCGGCGCGGGTTTGAAAAGGGCGTAGCGGATATCAGCGACTGCACCTCAACAAGCATTGGGCGCGTGCCCTCAAGCGCGCATGTTACCGCGCAGCCGGGCGCATCGGTGCCCGTAAGGAACATGCCCGACGGGTCGGGTATTTCCTCCATGCCGCGTTCGCCCATTTCAAATACGCCGATTTCGTTCGTGGAGCCGTATCGGTTTTTAACGCTCCTTAAAATGCGGAAGGCGTCGTGCCTGTCCCCCTCAAACGAAAGCACCGTGTCAACCATATGCTCCAGCACCCTCGGCCCCGCTATCGCGCCCTCCTTCGTAACGTGGCCCACTATGAAAACGGCCGTGCCCGTGGTTTTTGCAACGCGGGTCAAAAAGGAGGTTGCCTCGCGCACCTGGCTTACGCTGCCCGGGGCGGAGGATATATCGGGGCAATACATTGTCTGTATGGAGTCTATTATTAAAAACGCGGGCTTTATGCGGTCTATTTCGGCTTCGATTACGGTTATGTCCGTTTCCGCAAGCAGGAGCATATCCCCGTCCGCGCCAAGGCGCTGAGCGCGCAATTTTAGCTGCGCGGCGGATTCCTCGCCCGTAACGTACAATACGCTGACCTGATTTGTAAGCGCGCCCGCCATCTGCATAAGCAGCGTTGATTTGCCTATGCCCGGGTCGCCGCCCAGCAGCACCGCGCTGCCGCCCACTATGCCGCCGCCAAGCACCCTGTCAAGCTCGCCTATTCCGCTGGGTATGCGCCTTGCGGCATCCGGCTCAACATAGCGCAGCGGCAGTGCCCGTTGGGAGGACAGGCTCTTTTTAAGCTGCTGCACGGGGGCGGCTTCAACGAATGTGTTCCAGCTTTCGCAGCTTGGGCAGCGCCCCAACCATTTGCTGCTTTCGTAGCCGCATTCGCCGCATACGAACACGGTTTTTGTCCCTTTAGCCATTATCGGTCAGGCACCTCCGAATATTTCAATATGTCCCTTTCGCGGCTGGTAACGTCCATCCATATCACCTTGCCGTCGCTTACGCCCATGAACTGCGCCTTTTCGTATTCGCCGGAAAGCTTATAGGTTTTGCTGTTGTCAAACCTGTAAAGATATATTGCTTCGTCCTTTGAATAGGCTATGAATTGCCTGCCCATGCCGAACTGCACCACGCCCTCGGCAACCGCGGCCGGCTCCGCTGCGCCCTGCGCCATGCAGTATAGCTTGGCCTGCGGCGAATGATGCGCATCGAGCCATGCGGTGTATTTTCCGTTTGAAACGGGGTCGTGCGCATATGTTTCGGCGTGTATGCTCTGTATGGAGGCGGAGCCTAAGCGCACGGAGTATATAACGCTCACGTCGTCCTCATCCGTTGAGCCGCTGCGCTCGGCATCGGCCCAAACAAGCACGCCGTCCATAAGCGAAGGCAGGCTTTGGCCGTATGAGGTATTGCTGAACATATGCAGCGTGGTGGTTTCCATGCTTGTCAAATCGCAAAGGAACAGCTTGTCCATGCGCGTGCCCGTGCGCTCCGTCCATGCAACGTAGTTTTGATAAAGCATAGGCTCGCATTGCCCGGTGTACACGGTTTTTATCGTGACGGGCTTCGGGCTTGATGCAGCCCTGTTCACGGCGCAAAGCTTGCCGCCGCCGTCGTAATTCGCGTCAAGATAAACTATCCAGTCGTCATTGAACTTGGGGAACATGAAATGCGTGTTTTCAAGCGGCACGTTCAGCTTTTCGGCGCTGCGTGAGGCGGGGTCCCATAATAACAGGTCGCACATAATGGCCTTGCCGTCAATAAGCTTGCCGCCCGTAAGCATCAGCTTGCCACCGTAAAAATACGGGTCGCCAAACCATTTATAGTCCCTTATTTCGTCGAACACAACCTCCGTCTGCGCACCCTCCGCATTAAAAAGCTCCATTGGGTTGGGCGTGGGGGTAGGGCGCGGGGTGGGGCTTGGTGAAGGCGTGGGCGCAAAGGGGGCGCGGTAGTCAATGCCTATAAGCGGCAGCAGCCGCGGCAGGCCAACGAATACTATCGCGGCAATTATGCCCACTATGCCTATTATCGTTGCACCAAACGAAAGTATCGGGCCCCATATGGTGGATTTAAGGCTGCGCCTGCGGCGTATGGGGCGCCGCCTTCTGTGATGTCGCTTCATATATATTGTCACCATCGTGTTATGCTGTATTTTATTATAGTATAACACAGCATTCCCTTCGCCTCAATGCGCCAAAATGTAAACATTGGTTGTTAACGCGGCAAATAACGGTTATAATAGCCTTACCAAATGAAAAAGGCAGGGGCTTTGACGGATGAACAAATTGCTTTCGCTAATCGTTCCGGTATTCAATGAAGAAGAGGTGCTTCCCGCGTCATACGAACGCATGAGCGCGGCAATGCGGGCGCTTGAAGGCTACGATTATGAAATAATATATGTAAACGACGGCAGCAGCGACGGCACGATGAAGCAGCTTCGCGCCATAGCAGGGGAGCATGACGAGGTGCGCGTAATAAGCTTTTCGCGCAATTTCGGGCATCAGCTTGCCGTTACCGCCGGAATGGACAATGCGCGCGGCGATGCGCTTATAATAATAGACGCGGACCTTCAGGACCCGCCGGAGGTTATTGCGGAGCTTGTTAGGGCATGGGAAAACGGCGCCGATATAGCATACGGCAAGCGGCTTAAAAGGGAAGGCGAAACCGCGTTCAAAAAATTCACGGCGTTTTGCTATTACCGCCTGCTTAACGCCATGAGCGCGTATCCCATACCGCTGGATACGGGGGATTTTCGCCTGCTGGATAAAAGAGTTGCGGACGTGTTCCTTAAAATGCGGGAGCATAACCGCTTCCTGCGCGGCATGAGCGGCTGGATGGGCTTTGAAGCGGTTCCCGTGGAATACGTGCGGCACGAACGGCAGGCAGGCAAAACCAAATATACGCTTAAAAAAATGCTCCGCCTGGCGTTTGACGGCATACTCGGCTTTTCCTATAAGCCCATGTCCCTTGCGCTGTATGCCGGGGCGGCGCTTGGGGTAATAGCCATGCTTGGGCTGATCGCGCTTATAATAACTGCGGCGGTAACGGGCTGCGCGCCGTGGCTTTGGGCCGTGGACGGGCTGGTGCTTATAAATGCGCTAACGCTCGTTGCAATAGGCGTGCAGGGCGCGTACCTTAACCGCATTTATGACGAGGTTCGCGGCCGCCCGCTTTACATAGCCGCGGAAACCATAAATATTGACCGCTGAAAAATGTGAACATATGACGATATAACATGAACTTATAGTGAATCTTGAATATTCGTATGCTTTTGGGGGTACTATGCTATTGCATAATACCCCGTGTTTTTGTTAATATTATGCCATTAAGGGACAATATCGGCTGTATAAGCCGAGTTTATATTTTCAAAATTTGTAGTTATGGAGGAACTGTGTTATGGCAGTAAAAATCGGCATCAACGGCTTTGGCCGCATAGGCAGGCTTGTATTGCGCGTTTGCGCGGAAAATCCGAATATGGAGGTGGTCGGTATAAACGATCCCTTTATCCATGCGGATTATATGGCATATATGACAAAGTTCGATACCGTTCACGGCACCTTTAGGGGCGAGGTGAGCGCGCATGACGATAAGCTTGTTGTAAACGGGCGCGAGATACAGGTATATCAGGAAATGAACGCGGGCGACATACCCTGGAAGGCTTGCGGCGCGGAGTACATAGTTGAATCCAGCGGCGTGAACACCACCACCGAAAAGGCCTCCGCGCACCTTGCGGGCGGGGCTAAGAAGGTTATAATAACCGCGCCCTCAAGCGACGCAAAAATGTTCGTAATGGGCGTGAACAGCGATGAATACACAAAGGATATGAACGTTGTATCCAACGCAAGCTGCACCACCAACTGCCTTGCGCCGCTTGCCAAGGTTATTGAGGAAAACTTCGGCATTATAGAAGGGCTTATGACAACCGTTCATTCCATCACCGCAACGCAGAAAACCGTTGACGGCCCTTCCAAGAAGGACTGGCGCGGCGGACGCGCGGCTGCGCATAACCTTATACCCAGCTCCACCGGCGCCGCAAAGGCCGTTGGCAAGGTGATACCGGAGCTGAACGGCAAGCTTACGGGGCTTAGCATCCGCGTGCCCACTCCGGATGTATCCATAGTGGATTTGACCTGCCGCATTGAAAAGGCAGCAACGTATGATGAAATAAAGCAGGCGGTAAAGGCGGCGAGCGAGAGCGAACGCTGGAAGGGCATAATAGGCTATACCGAACAGGCCGTCGTATCCAGCGATTTTTACAGCGACCCGCACATCTGCGTGTTCGACGCTACGGCCGGCATAAGCCTTAACCCCAATTTTGTAAAGCTAATAGCCTGGTACGATAACGAATGGGGCTATTCCAACAAGGTTGTTGAGCTTATAGCGCACATGGCTGAGGTTGACGCGCAGTAACATAATAAAGCACGGTAAACGGGGCGGCGAAACGCCCCGTTTTTAAGTGCCCATAAAAAAAGTGGCTGCACGCCGCTTTTTAATTTATGAACAATGGTTAAATAATCCATGGGCTGATTGACAATATAACGGGGATTTTATTATAATTTTTGTATATTAAGGCGAAAAATGCAGGGCGGGGAGGATAAATATGCTGCGCATAGAGAATTTGACCAAAATATACGGGGAGCATAAGGCGGTGGATGATCTTTCGCTGCACATTGCCCCGGGCGAGATATACGGCTTTATAGGCCATAACGGCGCGGGCAAGACAACAACGCTTAAATCCGTGGCGGGGATACTGCGCTTTGACGCGGGGGAGATATTTATAAACGGCAAATCCATAAAGGCGGAGCCCGTTGCCTGCAAGCGCGAAATGGCGTATATTCCGGATAATCCCGATATGTATGAATTTCTTTCGGGCATAAAGTATCTCAACTTCGTTGCGGATATATACGGCATGAGCAAGGCCGAGCGCGAGGAGCGCATAGCAAAATATGCGGATATATTTGAGCTTACAAAGGATTTGGCGCAGCCCGTAAGCGCATATTCGCACGGCATGAAGCAGAAGCTTGCCATAATAAGCGCGCTTATGCATAAGCCAAAGCTCCTTTTGATGGATGAACCCTTCGTGGGGCTTGACCCGATAGCCACGCATCAGCTAAAGGGCATTATGCGCGAAATGTGCAATGACGGCGGGGCGATATTCTTTTCCACCCATGTTTTGGAGGTTGCGGAAAAGCTTTGCGATAAAATAGCCATTATAAAGGGCGGCAAGCTGCTAAAGTTCGGCACCATGGAGCAGGTGAAGGGCGATGCCTCGCTTGAAAACGTGTTCCTTGAACTGGAGGAAGAAAATGTTTAGGGCGCTTGTTAAAACGCGGCTTGCGGCGCTGTGGGCGGCCTTTTCAAACGGCAGGCGCCGTGCCAAAAACGGCAAAAAGCCTTCCAAAATAGCCGAAATAGGCATTGCGATATTGCTGATATGCGCTGTGGTCATGTGCGCGGGTATGTTTTTCGCGCTGTTTTTAGGCATTGCGGAGCCGTATTATGCGCAGGGCATAGGCTGGCTGTATTTTGCGCTTGCGGGCATATTGGCGGCGGCGTATTGCCTTATGGGTTCAGTATTCATGGCGCAGGATCAGCTTTATAATGCGCGGGATAACGAATTGCTGCTTGCCATGCCCGTTACGAGCGCGGCAATACTGGGCAGCCGCATGATAATGCTGCTTCTGCTCAATTATTTTTATGAGGCAATGGTGGCCGTTCCCGCAATAGCCATGTGGATGGCGGCGGGGCTTCCGGTAACTATCGGCGGGGCAATATGCACGGCGGTGGGCTTCATTGTTCTGCCGCTGCTGCCGCTTACGCTAAGCTGTCTGCTTGGGTGGATAATTGCCGCCATAACCGCCCGTATGCGGCACAAGAATATAATATCGCTCGTGTTCTCGCTGCTGTTCCTTGCCGTATATATGTATTTTTATATGAATATACAAGGCTATATGCAGCAGCTTATGGCGGACGGGCTAAATATTGCCGATGCGTTTGAGCGCGGCCTGCCGCCGTTTTATTGGCTTGGCAACGCCGCGGCGAACGGGGATTTCGTTAAGCTTGTGCTGTTTGTGCTTTGCTGCGTTGTGCCGTTCGGCATACTGTATGCGGTGCTGTCAAAAAGCTTTATAGGCATAGCCACAGAAAGGCGCTCCGCCGCCAAGAAGGTATATAAGGGCGGGGAAATGCGCACGGGCAGCGCGTTTACGGCCGTTGTGAAAAAGGAGCTTGCGCGCTTTGTAAGCAATACTACATATATGATAAACGCCGGCATGGGCATAGCCATGATGGCTGCCGCGGCAATATTCATGGCGGTGAAAAGGGCGCAGCTGATGGTGCTTATAAACGCCGCAGGCGCGGGCCATGCGGGGGCGATTGCGGGGCTGGTGGTATGCGTGCTTGCGAGCATGGTGTTCATATCCGCGCCGAGCATATCGCTTGAGGGCAAAAGCCTTTGGGTAATGCAATGTATGCCCATCCGCGGCGGGACGATACTGCGCGCCAAGGCCGCAACGCATATTCTTATAACCTTGCCCGCCGCCGCAATATGCACTGTTGCGGTGGGGGTAATACTTGGCGTGGGCGCGGCGGACTGCATTGCGGCGGTGCTGCTTGTAACGGCGTTTACGGTATTCACGGCGTATTTCGGCGTTGCGCTTAACCTAAGGTTCCATAGGTTTGATTGGATAAACGAAGGCGCGGCGGTTAAAAGCGGAATGTCCGTTGTGCTTGCCATGTTCGGCTCAATGGCTATTTTGGCGATACCCGCGCTTATATACGCGCTGCTTGCGGCTGAATACATGAGCGCGGCGGCATATATGGCGCTGTGGGCGGCGGCGTTCGCGGCGGCAAGCATTGCGCTTGATGCATTGATAAAAAAGCGGGGCGATGAAAGGTATTCATACCTTGCCTAATAAAAAACCATAATTTGGCATAAATCTATACTCCTTTTCGGGCCACAATAATATTGAGCAACGAAAAGGAGGTTTTTTATTATGATGTCCGACAAGAGCGGAAAACAGACCATAGGCTGCCGCGTAACAAGCTGCAGGCATAACAGGAGCGGCTGCGACTGCGAGCTGAGCCGCATAGAGATAGAACCCCAATGCGGCTGCCATACCGGCGAGCCCTGCGACGAAAGCCTTTGCGGCAGCTATAAATCAAGGTAAATCGGTCTGAAAAAAGGAGCGGCAAAGCGTCGCGTGCCGATAGCGCGGTAATTCAAATTGCAAAATCGGCATCGGCCGAACAGGGCCGGACAACAGCACGGGCGACACCTAACTTGGGTTGGGTGCCGTCTGCTTTTACGGGGAGATTATAAGTCAATGCGATATTTTTCATAAAGCCTATTGAAAAAGCCCGTGTTTATGCGCTATTATGAGCATATACGCTAAGCGCGGACGGAGGTGAGCGACTTATGGATATTACGTTTGTAAATCCGGGCGTTGATTATATGATTCAGCGGATTATGGACTTTCAGACCGAAACCGAATCAGCCTTTTGGTCTGAACCCCTATACCGTTTCTATCCGCAGCTTGATAA
>CABSAH010000043.1 GCA_902475645.1 uncultured Christensenellaceae bacterium
AACTGCGAAACGCACTTGGCAAGCAATGCTCGTGTTTATACACCCGTGCAATCTTATTGGGGAAATACCCCAAACCCCTGAACGATTTCAGAGAAATCGGCTACGCTCCTGCGGAGCTGAACAGCGAAACTGTCAAAGTTTCGTTCATACGTTCTCTCTCGTTTTACAGAATTCTCATAAATCCACAACAGCCGATCTCTGACATTTCACAGAAACCCATAGACCTGTAAAAAGCAATGGTTTTCGGTGTATTATCCGTTGCCAGCTCAATTTGACGTACACAGCTGTACCTATCCATGATAGCTTGCAGAAGTGCGGAGCCGATGCCTTTCCGCTGATGCTCCAGCAACACCAAAATATCTTGAACAAACACGATGGTATGCCCATCGCCCACAGTGCGAATAATGCCACAAAGCTGATCGCCCTCGTAAGCTGCAAGAATCAGCATTGAGTTTTCAAAGCCTTTTCGCAGCACCTCTGGATGATCGGTGTAGGCCGTCCAACCTACGCTTTGATACAGCCGCAGAATTTCGGTTTCATCGTATATGCTGTATTCTCTGATTTCCATATAAGTAACCCTCCATCTAAAGTATTGTGTCGGTGTGTTACTTATTCCAGCGTAATCTCATACTTTACCTCTCTATACTTAAGCCATAGTATAGTCGTCTGTTTTGAAAATCCAGTCTTTATTCATTTCGTTACATACATATTTTGCATATCAATCAAAGTCCAAATGTTTTAGGCGGCAAGTCAATACCGAGCATTTTTCCGAAAGCCAATGCCCATCGAACAAAATTATAAGATACCGAAGTTACAATACTTTCGGATTGGATATATCCCTCCGGAATTGGATTTTCAAGACTTGCATCCCAACCTATCATCAAGGCGAGATCATCTGTTGTATAGCCCTCCTCGAATAAGTCCTCCGGATTGACACCTGCCATAAATGGCTTGCCCTCCAATAGTCCGGCTTTCAATAAAAGCAACGGGGCAATAGAGATTGCGCCAATGGGCATACCCTCGAATTTTTTGATGAAGTCCAAAATTGCATTGTCCTCAATAGCTTCACGAATATCTATCGCACCGGGCAGAAGCAGGCTGTCGTATTCATTCAGATTTAACTCATCAATACTCTTTTCGGGGATAATGGTCAAGCCATCCTCGCTTCGTATCCGAGACAGTGTTTTGGCAAAAATGGTAATGGGCTTCTCTGCCATTGCCAGCATTTCCAATGCTGGTGCAATTTCAAAATTGCAGAATTGGTCATAGATCAAAATGGCTGTCTTTTTCATTCAACATACCTCCAACTCATATAAAGCCATAGAGCTTCCATTGGGATAATCAATAATATCTACGATTTTATAGCCAGATTTCAGATAAATCTTTCGGACCACCTTTTCATCCAGTCTGGTGTCCAGACGTAGATAACGGATACCTCGCTTGCGGCATTCTGCCTGAATTGCTTCTGTAACCAGTTTCGTCATACCCATTCCGGCAAATTTGCGCCGCACACAGAATTTGTGGAGATAGGCAGCTTCATACTTAGGTGCATCGGGCCAATAGTCAGAATCTGCCCATTGGAGAATGAAAGCACAGACAATTTCTCCGTCAAGCATTCCAATGCAGAAATTCTCCGGTTGGGCATCGGGTGTGATAAGTTCCTCTTTCGTAAGCCATTCGTCAGGCCATACTCGGTATCCTTGATCCCGCCCCAAAGCGGCAACCTCACGCATTATAGAAATAGCATCCTCAACTTTGCCAAAATAAAGTTCCAAGTCGTTGTCCATGTTCACTTCTTCCTGTAAATCTGCTGATTTTGAAGTGTCTTGCCGTTCGGTTCATATTTGTCTTTTGCTTCACCTGTCACATAGGCAAAGAACAGAAACCCGAGCTTCGTGCGAAACCCTTTTGGAATGCGACTCCACTCGACGCCACGGAACAGGTCTTTTACTCGAAAGTTCTCGCCCGATTGGACAATAGTATCGGCATAGAGACAAGCTGCATCGAATAGTTCATTCAAAGGAGTATCCTTAGTCACCATAATTCTTACCTCCATTTACTCGTAAGCTACTTGCTATATGCTATTATAGTATATGGAGGCGAATTATTCAATACTTTTTCGCAAATGTCCAAAAAGAAGTTATAAAAACTTCCGTCAAAATCAGTTGTGCTGATTTACGTGAACGTCTTTGCTACATAGCAAACAAACTTCACCCAATAGCGCTTCTCAAACCCGTGATGCCGATATACTGGATAGTGGCAGTTGTAACGCTTTCAAGCCCATTTACACGAATAGATAAAGTCAGATATGCCCATCTTTGAACAAAGCATCACAGGGCAATAAACAGGCGATTTTCGCCCCCTTAAACGCACAAAACAGGCGACACCCAACCGAAGCTGAGTGCCGCCTGTTTTGTTGTCCAATCCTGCTTGGCAGATGCCGATTTTGTAGTTTTCTCAAATTACTGTCTTATCGGCACACGGCCGAGGCTGTCTTTTTTTATATTATAAGCGCATAGCCGCCGCATTTTCGGGGCTGCGCGATTTGACATGGATTTTACATAAGGCTTCTTTTTGATTTTACACGGAATGGGTATTATTTAAGCATGAACAAAAATGATTTGAGGGAACCGAAAGGAGATAAAGGGACTATGAAAAGGATTATGATTGCGGTGCTTGCCGCGCTTAGTGCGGCGGCCATGCTTGCTGGCTGCGCGGGCGATAACGGCAGCGCGGGCGGCAGCGTTTCAACGGATGGTTCAACCTCCATGGAAAAGGTAATAGGCGCGCTGGGCGAATCGTTTATGCAGAACAACCCCGGCACTACGTTCACCTATAATCCAACCGGCTCCGGCTCGGGCATAAAGGCCGTGCTTGATGGCCGCTGCGATATCGGCCTTTCCAGCAGGAGAGTGAAGGACGACGAGAAGGCCGAAGGGCTGAAGGAAACCGTGCTTGCATATGACGGCATTGCAATAATAGTGCATACGGATAACCCCGTGAACGATTTGGACATTGAAACCATTGCAAAGCTCTATACGGGCGAAATCACCAACTGGAAGGACGTTGGCGGCAGCGACGCGGAGGTTGTGCTTATTGGGCGCGAAGCGGGCAGCGGCACAAGGGACGGCTTTGAATCCATAACCGGTACTGCCGATAAGTGCCAATACCGCCAGGAGCTTACCTCCACGGGCGACGTTATAACCACCGTGTCCCGGAACCCCAACGCCATAGGCTATGCGTCCCTTGCTTCGCTTAAGGACAGCGTTAAGGCGCTGACCGTAGGCGGCGTGACCCCCACCGAGGATACCGTTAAGGATGGCAGCTACGTTGTACAGCGCCCGTTCGTGCTGGTAACAAAGGAGAATGCGGCGCTTAGCGAAACCGCGCAGAGGTTCTTCGACTATGCAACAGGCGCAGACGCGGCGGGCATAATTGCTAAGGCCGGCGCGGTAGCCGCGAACTGAGCGTGAAGGGTAAAAGCAATGTGCATCGGGCGGTCGGCAGACCGCCCGACAACCGCGTTAGCGGGAAAGGAGCAGGCATGAAGCGGAACAAAAAGCGGGCGGCCAAGCTGATAGAAACCACGGTACACGGCATATTCCTTATAGCGGGGCTTATAACCGTGGGCTGCGTGCTGCTTATAACAATCTATCTTATAATATCCGGCCTGCCCGCAATAAAGGAAATCGGCCTTATACCGTTCCTGTTCGGCAGGGTGTGGGCCTCAACCGCAAAAACCACAGAGCCTTCGTTCGGCATACTGCCGTTTATACTAACCAGCATATACGGCACATGCGGCGCAATAGTGCTGGGCGTGCCGATAGGCTTTATGGCAAGCGTGTATATAGCAAAGTTTGCGCCTAAAAAGCTTAAGGCGGTCATGCAGTCGGCAGTAAGCCTGCTTGCCGGAATACCGAGCGTTGTATACGGCTTGGTGGGTATGCTGGTGCTTGTGCCGGGCATAAGGAAGCTGTTCAACGTGCCGGACGGCGCAAGCATGCTGGCGGCGATAGTGGTGCTGTCCGTAATGATACTGCCTTCGATTATAAAGGTATCCGTAACGGCGCTTGAAGCCGTGCCAAAGGAATATGAGGATGCGTCGCTTGCCCTTGGCGCAACGGAGGTTGAAACGTGCTTCAGGGTATCTGTACCCGCGGCACGCAGCGGCATTGCGGCGGCGGTTGTGCTGGGCGTTGGCCGCGCGATAGGCGAGGCTATGGCGGTTATGATGGTTTCGGGCAACGTGGCGAACATGCCGGGGCTTTTTGAAAGCGTAAGGTTCCTTACAACGGCGGTTGCGGGCGAAATGTCCTATTCGGGCGGATTGCAGCGGCAGGCGCTGTTCTCGATTGCGCTGGTGCTGTTCGTATTCATAATGCTCATAAACGCGGCGCTCAATTTCTTCCTAAAGCGGGATAAGGAGGCGTAAACATATGAACAAAAAGCTTTCGCCAGGCCGCAGGGCATATACGGTTGGCATGAAGGCGCTTATGTATGCATCCGCTGCCATGATAGGCGCATTGGTGCTGTTTTTGACGGGCTATGTGCTTTACCGCGGCATACCGAACATAACATGGGAGCTTTTGACCACGGCGCCGAGCATACTGAACGATACGATAGGCATTTGGCCCGATATACTCAACAGCATATATATAGTGATTGCAACTATATTTATCGTGCTGCCGCTTGGCGTATGCGCGGCGATATACCTTAATGAATACGCATCCAACAAAAGGCTTGTAAGCATAATAGAATTCGCTGCGGAAACCCTTTCGGGCATACCGAGCATTATATACGGGCTTGTTGGCATGCTGTTCTTCTGCGAATTCTTGAAGCTGAAAACCTCGCTTATGGCGGGCGCGCTTACGCTTGTTATAATGAACCTGCCAACTGTTATGCGCACAACGCAGGAAAGCCTTAAAACAGTGCCGCAAAGCTACCGCGAGGGCGCGTTCGGCCTGGGCGCGGGCAAGTGGCGCGTTATACGCACGGTGGTGCTGCCGGGCTGCGTGGACGGCGTTATAACCGGCTGTATACTGTCCGTTGGGCGCATACTGGGCGAATCGGCCGCGCTGCTGTTCACGGCGGGCATAGCGCACGCGGTAAACGGCTTTTTCATGGGGCTTAAAAGCTCCGGCGCAACGCTTACGGTGGCGCTGTATATTTATGCCAAGGAGCGCGGCGAATTCGGCGTGGCGTTTGCAATAGCGGCAATACTGATGCTGCTCACGCTTATTATTAACCTGAGCGCGGAGGCCGCGGCAAAAGGCTTTAGGAACAAAAGGCGTATATGATTACGGGAGGGAAAGAGCATATGGAAGCCAATGAAAAGAGCATTATAAGCGTTAAGGAGCTTTGCCTGTGGTACGGCAGCCATCAGGCGCTGAAGAATATAAGCATAGATATACCAAAAAACAGCATAACGGCGCTGATAGGGCCGTCCGGCTGCGGCAAGTCCACGTTCCTTAAAACGCTTGACCGCATGAACGACCTTATTCCGGGGGTTAAGATAACGGGCAGTATTGAATACAAGGGGGAGGACATATTTGCGCCGGGCGTGGACGTGAGCGGACTGAGGCGGCAGATAGGCATGGTGTTCCAAAAGCCAAACCCGTTCCCCATGAGCATATATGATAACATTGCATACGGCCCGCGCACCCACGGCATAAGGAACAGGGCAAAGCTTGATTATATTGTTGAAAAATCGCTGCGCGGTGCGGCCATATGGGACGAGGTAAAGGATAGGCTTAGGAAGAACGCACTGGGGCTTTCGGGCGGGCAGCAGCAGCGGCTTTGCATAGCGCGGGCGCTGGCGGTGGAGCCGGACGTGCTGCTGATGGATGAACCCACAAGCGCACTTGACCCGATATCAACATCCAAAATAGAGGAGCTTGCAATGCAGCTGAAGGAGCAATACACAATAGTTATCGTTACCCACAATATGCAGCAGGCAGTAAGAATATCGGACAATACGGCGTTTTTCCTTTTGGGAGAGCTGGTTGAATACGGCGATACGGAGGAGATATTCTCAAAGCCAAAGGATAAGCGCACGGAGGATTATATTACGGGGAGGTTCGGATAATGAGAAGCAGGTTTGACAATCAGCTTGCGGAGCTGAACAGGGAGCTTATTGAGATGGGCGCAATGTGCGAGGAATCCATAGGCATGGCGCTAAAGGCGCTTACGGAGGGCGACGGGGCGCTTGCAAAAAGGGTTGCGGGGCTTGACGCGGCGATAGACCAAAAGGAGCGCAGCATAGAATCCATGTGCCTTAAGCTTTTGCTCCAGCAGCAGCCCGTTGCGCGGGATTTAAGGCAGATATCCGCCGCGCTGAAAATGATAACCGACATGGAGCGCATAGGCGACCAGGCGGAAGATATTGCCGAAATAGTAACCTATATAAGCGACAGGAGCGCCGCCAACGGGCAGCTTATGCAGGAAATGGCGAATGCGGCTATAAAAATGGTTACGGATAGTGTGGACGCATATGTAAAACATGATACAATAATGGCGGAGGATGTGATTGCCGCGGACGACGTTGTTGACGCATATTTCGATAAGGTCAAGCGTCAGCTCATCGAAAGGATAGCGGCCGACCCTGCGGACGGCGAATATGCGCTGGATTTATTGATGATAGCCAAGTATTTTGAGCGCATTGCCGACCACGCGGTGAACATTGCCGAATGGGTCATATTCTCCGTAACGGGAGTGCATAAGGAGGACTAAACAGCATGATATGGTGCGTGGAGGATGACGCAAGCATTCGGGACATAGAGGTGTACGCGCTCGGCTCCGCGGGCTTTGCGGCAAGGGGCTTTGAGGACGGCAGCAGCTTTTATGCCGCCATAACGGGCGAAAAGGAAAAGCCGCAGCTTATTGTGCTGGACGTTATGCTGCCGGGCATTGACGGGATAGAGCTGCTAAAGCGCATACGGGCCAACGCCGCGCTGAAGCAGATACCCATAGTCATGGCCACGGCCAAGGGCAGCGAATACGACAAGATACAAGGGCTTGACCTTGGCGCGGATTATTATCTGACCAAGCCCTTCGGCGTGATGGAGCTTATATCCTGCGTGAAGGCCGTGCTTAGGCGATGCGGCGCGGAGGATGAAAAAAGCACGCTCAACGCCTGCGGCATAAGCATGAACACGCTTGAGCATACCGTAAGCGCAAACGGGGAGCGCGTAACGCTTACATATAAGGAATATGAGCTGTTAAAGCTCTTTTTGACCCATGTGGGCGCGGCGTTCACAAGGGAACAGCTTATGGAGCTTATTTGGGGAACGGACTACATGGGCGAAACGCGCACCATAGATATGCATATACGCACGCTGCGCCAAAAGTTAGGCAAATGCGGCGCGGCGATAAAAACGGTAAGAAACGTCGGCTACCGCATGGAGGATGGGCAATGACGAAAAGAATATTCAGGGCGATAATGCTGGTTGCGGGCATAATACTGCTTGCAAGCCTGCTTATAGTTATGGACTGCTTATACGAATACTTCGCAGGGTTACAGGAAAACGAGCTGAAGAATCAGCTTTACCTTGCGGCGGCGGGCGTTGAGCAGGGCGGGGAGGCTTACCTTGCCCGCGTGAAAAGCGAAAGGTACAGGCTGACGTGGATTGCGCCGGACGGCAAGGTGAATTACGACAGCGGCGGCATTGAAAAGCCGGATAACCACGCCGAGCGCGAGGAGGTGCGGCAGGCGCTTGAAGCCGGAGAGGGGCAAAGCACGCGCTATTCATCTACGCTTATGCAAAAGACAATGTATTACGCAAAGCGCCTTGACGACGGCAGCGTAATAAGGATATCCGCAAGCAGGGCAACCGTTGCAACGCTGGCGCTGGGTATGCTGAGGCCCGTTGTTATAATAGTGCTGGCGGCGCTGGCGCTTGCCGCTGTTATGGCGAACAGGCTTGCGCAAAGGATAGTTGCGCCGCTTAACGCGCTTGACCTTGACCATCCGCTGGATAATGATGCATACGGGGAAATTGCGCCGCTGCTCAGCCGCATAAACCGCCAGCATATGCAGATAGACGCGCAGATGAAGGCGCTAAGCAAGAAAACGGACGAATTCAGCGCCATTACCCGAAGCATGAAGGAAGGGCTTGTGCTGCTGAACGAGCAGGGCGGCATAATAAGCATGAACCCGGCGGCAGGGCGCATATTCGGCGCGGACGAAAGCTGCATAGGCAGCGATTTTATTACGGTGGACAGGGATACGAAGCTGAGCGCCGCCATACGCGCGGCATACGAAAACGGCCACGGCGAAACGAGCATGAGCCGCGGCGGAAGGGTATATCAGCTTGACGTCAGCCGCATAGAATCCGACGGAAAAACGGCAGGCGCGGTAATACTCGGCTTTGACATAACCGAAAAGCAGAATGCGGACGCCATGCGCCGCGAATTTACGGCAAACGTTTCGCATGAGCTTAAAACGCCGTTGCAGGGCATTATAGGCAGCGCGGAGCTTATTGAAAACGGCATGGTTAAGGCGGAGGATATGCCCCGCTTTGTGGGCCACATTCGGCAGGAGGCGCAGCGCCTCGTTACGCTGATAGGCGACATAATAAGGCTTTCGCGGCTGGACGAGGGCTGCGATATGCCTACGGAGCGCGTTGACCTTAAGGCGGTTGCGGCGGAGGCTGCAAACGACCTTGGCACGGAGGCGAACGAAAGGCACATAGGCGTTGAGGTGCGGGGCGAAAGCGTCTGCATAACCGGAGTAAGGCGGCTGTTATATGAGATTATTTATAATCTTTGCGACAATGCCGTTAAATACAACCGCGACGGCGGCAGCGTAAGCGTAACCGTAGGCGAAAACGACGGCTGCGCCACGGTAACCGTTGCGGATACGGGCATCGGCATTCCCAAGGAGCATCAGGAGCGCGTGTTCGAGCGGTTCTACCGCGTGGATAAGTCCCACTCCAAGGAGAGCGGCGGCACGGGGCTTGGCTTATCCATTGTCAAGCACGCGGTAATGTATCACCACGGCAGCATAAGGCTTGATTCCGTCCCGAACGGCGGCACGACAGTAACCGTTTCGCTGCCCGCGTAAAAACTTTTTGCAAAAAACGAAGGAATTGGGTATAATCGAACGGTAAAATAAAACGACCGACGGAGTGGGGGATCTTGACGGGAGTATATTGTGTGTTTTGCAGAACCGGTTTTGAAGCGGGTATAGAGGGCCGCCTTAATCGGCGCGGTTACGCTGCAATGGTTCCTAAAATAAAAAAGTTTAAGCCGAGCGGAGGTAAGCTGACGATAAAAGAGCTGTGCCTCCTGCCCGGCTATGTGTTCTTTGAAACGGACGAAGAGCTTGACGTGCGGTCTATAAACACGATGCAGAATGTTATAAAGCTGCTGCAATATGACGACGGCGAATACCGTCTGCGCGGCGCGGATATAGAATTTGTTGAGTGGATAAAGCGCAACAACGGCACGATAGAGCCAACAAAGGTGATAAAGGAAGGCACCAAGATACGCTTTGTGGAAGGGCCGCTGTGCGAGCTTAACGGGCGCGTGCTGAAGGTAAACAAAAGCCGCAGGCAGGTTCAAATAGAGCTGAACAACGCCAACGGCCTGCTTAGTACGATTTGGTGCGCAATAGAATACGTTGAACCGGAGCAGGCAGGGGAATGACCGCTCCGGTCTTTTTTAATGCTGATTAAGCCACATTATAAGAAACGCTATGCCCAAATTGGCAGCCGTAAGCGCGGGCATACCCAGCTTGAAGGAGGTATGCAGCGTTTTATGATGAAACACCTTCATGCCCAATACGCCGCCTATGCCGCCGCCCAAAGCGGCAACTGCGAAAAAGCGCTTTTCGCTTATGCGGCGCGCGCCCTTTTTGGCTTTCGCCTTGTCCGTGCCCATCATGATGAAAAGAACAAGGCTCATTATGCCGATATAGGCTATAATTGCGGTAAACAGAGTTTTTTCGTCCATGCTATTCGTCAGCGCCGTTATCGGCAGGCTTATTCGCGTTGTTGGGGCATTCGCGGCAGAAGCGCGGCGCCTTGGGAGAGGATACTATATCCATAACGTCCCGCGGCGGCAGGCGGAGATTATCCCACATACCGTATTTTTCCGTATCCGCAATGGCGTTCATTATGCGCTCCTCGGCATCGGGTATAAGGCCGGTAAAGAAGCGGATTACCTGCTTCATTTCCTCGCGCTTGGTGAAGCCTGCGGCGGGGCAGTTGGGCTTGCGTATGGGCAGCTCCAGCCGCGTTGCAATGCTAAGCGCCTGCTTTTCGGGCAGGAATATCATGGGGCGTATGACCGTAATGTCCTTGCGGCCAAGATATGTTACAGGGCCGAATGTATTAAGCCTGCTTTCGTAAAGAAGGCTCATGAAAAAGGTTTCTATAACATCATCGCGGTTGTGGCCGAGCGCTACCAGATTGCAGCCGCGCTCCTTGGCGGCGTCGTTCAGCGCACCGCGCCTAAGCTTGGCGCACAGGGCGCAGGGATGGCTTTCCTTGCGGATGTTGAACACTACTTCGCCTATGTCCGTTTTAATAATATCCAGCGGCACGTCTATGCCGCGCGCAAATTCCTCCACCGGGGCAAGGTCCTGATCGGTAAGTCCAAGGTCGAGCATCACGCCGCATACGTCAAAATGCCTGTAACAAAACCGCTGATACAGCTTTAAGCCGTACAGCAGCAGCAGGCTGTCCTTCCCGCCGGACACGCCGACGCATATCTTATCGCCCTCGCGTATCATGTTGTATCTTTCGTCCGCGCGGCGGATGCAGCCCAAAACCCGCTTCATATCCTTAGTTCCTTTTTTCTCGCTCATTCTTGCAGTATACCATAACTTATCCACGAAAAGAATACATAAAATGTATTTTAGAGCATCAAAAAAGTGGGCGAGCACCGCTTTTTTTGAGATTGCTCGGGTTTTGCCTTTCGCATAAGCTCACGGGCGGCAAAACCCGCAAGGTGCGAAAGTCCATGGACTTTCATCCGTTCTGACGCGCATGTCGTCAGAGCCGGATTAAACATAAGGGGCGCGGCCCCTTATCAACCCCCTAAGGTTATTGACAGAGTGGAATACATAAAATGTATTTATGTATTTAAGGTGAATTTGTGCAAACCACTATATCACAAACACATAAAAAAAGATT
>CABSAH010000044.1 GCA_902475645.1 uncultured Christensenellaceae bacterium
GCAACGGGAGAGGGGAATTTGTTAACAAATTAAATACTTTGCGCCGAATCGGTTGACGTGGCGCGGGTTTGCCCGTATAGTAAAACCATAAGTTATAAATTAGAAAAAACGGCAATATCGGGCAAAAAAGCAGGATACGGGCTTTGGTGTGAGCAAAATAAAAATAATTAAGGAGAAGGGGTCATGAGAAAAATACTTAGCTTACTTTCGTTAACGCTATCCGTGCTTATGCTTGCGTGCGGGTGCGCAGGACAGGACGATGCGCTGTGCATCTATGTTACCAACAGCGAAACGGGCGAAACCGTTACGTCCTATGACAACGGCGAAACATGGGACGGCGATGCGCCCGGGGTGTATATGACACTTGATTATAAAACCGTGAGCAGCGATGCGGAAACAATAACGGCTTTGATATCGAATAAAGATTATAATTATCCGGTTGAGGTAACAACGAGCGAATGGTATCAGCTTTATCGGTTCGAAAACGGTGAATGGTCTATGTGCATGGAAAAAGAATGCTTTATCCGCTCTTTTCCCGATGTAGGCGAGATTGTCGCTAACGGTGAAACGCGCGATTTCCCATGCGAACTGGCTTACTATGAGCTGAGCAGCGGAAAGTACAAAATAGTCAAATATATTACGGTTGACGAATGGAACGAGGAAAACCGTTTATGGTACAAAGATTTGGAAGCAGGAGCAGAGTTTATCGTTGGATAAAAGCAATATTGCGGGCCTTGGGGCGGGAGATTCTGCTTCAAGGCTTTTTTGTGCACGGAATTTGTTAACAAACCATGTCCTTCTCGACAAATGACCGCATAAAAGCTATAATTTAGCTATGGAAAAGAAATGGCAGAAGCGGCGCGAAAGAAGCGCGCGCATAAAATTGTTTTTTAAGCGGATAAGGCTCCCGCTGCTTACGGTGGGCGGCGCCTTTTTGACCGCGTTTATAATAATACCGCTTGCATTGGGCGCATACGAGGCGCGCGCGGACAGCATAGAAATTGCGGCGCCGGGCAGACGGGCTGAGCCTTCCGCAAGCCCGGGCGCGATACTGCCCGCGGCAATGGAGCCTATAACGGCGGCGGAGCCTACGCCGAGCGAGAGCGATAATGCGGAGCATATTGCGCCGAGCGACGCCGAACCGACCGCCTCCGCGCAAGAGGTGCAGCAATACGCCACCCTTGCGTTTGAGCAGCGGGACGAAGCCGTGCGCGCATTGCAGCAGCGGCTTATGGATTTATACTATATGGGCAGCGACGAGCCTACCGATTATTACGGTCCCGTCACGCGGGACGCCGTTATGAGTTTTCAGCGGGCGCACCATTTGAAGGAAACGGGCGATGCGGACGGGCAGACGCAGCAGATACTTTTCAGCTCCGCCGCGCAAAGCTATATTATAAACATGGGCTGTTCGGGCGAGGATGTGCTTACGCTGCAAAACGAGCTAAAGGAGCTTGGCTATTACGGGGATAAGCTGAACGGCTATTTCGGCACGGCTACAAGCCGCGCAACGGCCGCGTTCCAGAAGAAGAACAAGCTGGACATAACGGGAGAGGCGGATTATTCAACGCTGGAGCTGCTGTATTCCCCCAAGGCAAGGCCGCTTATAGACCCAACGCCCACGCCTACCCCCACCCCAACGCCAAAGCCCACAAAAACGCCCAAGCCGACAAAGACGCCCAAGCCCACCAAATCCCCCAAGCCCGGGCAAACCGCCGCGCCGGATGCCGTAAGCAGCGCAACCGTGCCGCAAAGCAGCGCGCCAACCTACGCGCCCACCACCCCCGCGCCCAATTACGGCGGCAGCGTAGCGGACTTTATAGCCCTTGCAAAGCAGCAGATAGGCATAAGATACGTGCTTGGCGGCAAGGGGCCGGATAAGTTCGATTGCTCCGGCTTTGTGTATTATTGCTTAAAGCCCTTCGGCAAAATGTCGCGCTATTATAACTCCGCCGGCATGGGGCAGATAGATTCCTGGCCAACGGTTTACGGCAGGGAGAATTTGCAGCCGGGCGACTTGATATTCTATAAATCCGAAGGCGCGGATACGCGCATAACCCACGTTGCAATATGGCTGGGCGGCGGCAAGCTTATACACGCCTCCGCAAGCGAGGGCTGCATATGCATAACAAGCTGGGGCGGCTGGAGCGAGCGCAACTTCCTTTACGGCAAAAGGGTGTTCTGACAAAATAATATAAAGGGAACGGTATCACAGCATGAAGAAGTTTATTGAAGAATTCAAGGCGTTTGCCATAAAGGGCAACGCAATGGACTTAGCCGTGGGCATGATGGTAGGCGCGGCGTTCACAAGCATTGTAAATTCGCTTGTGAATAACATAATATCCCCGCTCATAGGCCTGCTTGTTAAGGTGGACTTTTCAGACCTTGTGCTTACAATAGGCGAGGTGGACGTTCAGTACGGCGCATTCATAATGGCAATAATCAATTTCCTTATAGTCGCGCTGGTGCTCTTCTTTGTGGTAAAGGCAATGAACGCGCTGAAGGGAATAGGCAAAAGGCCCGCGGAGGAGGCCCCCGCCGCGCCCACAACGAAGGTTTGCCCCTTCTGCATGAGCGAAATAGCTATAAACGCTACCCGCTGCCCGCATTGCACAAGCGAGCTGGAAAGCTAATTCCGCACATGGCTCACGGCTCCCGTCCTAATATTTGCTCGGGGGCCGTTTTTGTATTACGCCGTCGCTGCGGTATTCATTTTGCGGGCGGCCGCTTTTGTGAACTTTCCGCGCCGCTATTGATTATTGCGGGGATTATCGGTAATATAATATCAAGGTAAGTATATTTTAAGTTGGGAGGCGATATACGGATGACAAGGCTGTTTGAAATACTCGGCACGTTCTTTTCGGGAACCACGCTTTTGGTCTACGTTTGCATATTCGTGGGGAAAATATTGGAGGTAACGCTCTGCACGCTGAGAATAGTGCTTATAAACCGCGGCGAACGCGCAATAGGCGCGGTGCTTGCGCTTATAGAAATAACGCTGTGGCTGATAATTGCGGGCAACGTGCTGAATAATTATCAAAGCGACCCGTGGAAAATAGTCGCGTATGCGCTGGCGTTTTCGTTGGGCAACTATGCGGGAAGCTGGCTTGAAGAACGGCTGGCGTTCGGCCTGTGCTCGATACAATGCGTTGTTATGGATGCCGAAACCGCCGATAGGATAGGCGACGCCCTCCGCTCCCACGGCTTTGGCCTAAGCGAAATGAAGGCACAGGGGCGGGACGATACCGACCGCTATATGCTTATATCCACCCTGCGCCGCAAGCTTGCGCCCGAGGCCATGGAGATTATAGGCGAGGTTGCGCCGAACGCGGTAATAACCGTAAGCGACGTTAAAAGTCAGCGCGGCGGCTATATGCGCCAAGGCATAGGCCGCAGGTCAAGAAAGGGTAAGTAATATGCCGCTTGGCAGCGTTTAAGCGGAAAGTAAATTCAAATAATGCAAAACCAACGCCTTGCGCCTATGCGGGGCGCGGTTATAAGACAGTTTCATTCTCGGCAGAAATGTATGCCGGGAATGTTATTGTATATATTAAAGCCACATGATAGAATTAAACAAAGCAATAAGAAGGCAGGCTTTTGCTTTGTCGGAGAAGATGAAACATTCAAATACTACCGTATCGAGCAGTAAACTCTAATTTGCTGAACTGATAAAGGGCGCGCTTCTGTACACCTTTCGGTGTACCGCGCGAGCATCCCTTGCCTCTCCCTTTGGGAGAGGTGGCCGAGCGCAGCGAGTGCCCGAAGGGGGGATATACCCGGGAAAACATCTTGCCTCTCCCCTTGGGAGAGGTGGCCGAGCGCAGCGAGGACGGAGAGGGCAAACAATGACCATACCCAAAGACAACACACAAGGAGATTATCATTCAAAAAAGGCTGCAAGTCCCTCTCAGTCACCTGCGGTGACAGCTCTCCCTAAGGGAGAGCCAAGGGGCTGCACCTCTTTACATAGTATGTTGGCATGAGGAACGGAGCGTATCTCTATCGATACGCTCCATTGACTGTTTTATGACCACCCGCCCTATGCGGGGCGCGGTTTTTTATATTGTACTTCCCCTATGCGATATGGGTGGTGTATAATAAAATAAGTATATTTGTTATCCCTTGGGAGGTATTATAATGCGCGAAAGTATGCTTGCATTACAAACGGACGCACCCGTGCGCCTTGCCGCGGCGTCGCCCGAAATAGTGCTGGGCGATCCAAAGGCCAACGCCGCCGCCGCCATAAGGACGATACGGCGCGCGGAGCAGGCGGGGGCGGAATATCTTGTGCTGCCGGAGCTTTTCCTTTGCGGGGCAACGCTTGGCTCGCTTATGGAGCATCCGCTCATGCTCAACGCCTGCCGCGATGCACTTAGCATCGTAGCGGAGGCTACAAAGCAATCCCCGCTTTTTGTAAGCATAGGTCTGCCGTATATGGCGGGCGGGCGCGTGCGAAGCTGCATTGCGCTCGTCAGGGGCGGCAGGATATATGCCGTTATACCCGCCTCCCGCGTTGCGGCAAATCCGTTCGGCTTTGCCCCCGCAATACCGCGCGGCTCCGCCTCCATATCCACATTAACGCCAATTCCCCGCCTAAGCGTTGGCTTTGCCGGGCAGATATTTGCAAGGAGCGAGCCGAGGGAGGGGCATATTATGCTGCTTTCAGGCTCCTTCAACGCAACCGCAAAGAGCTATGACGCGGTAAAGGCGGGCCTTGCCGCATACAGCGCACGCACGGGCATGGCGGTTGCAATGGCGCTGCCCTCCCGCGGGGAAAGCACAACCGCGTTCGTGTTCGATGGATACTGCGCAATAGCCGCAAACGGCGAAATACTGGCGGAATCTGCGCCGCTTTCGCGCGATGCGTTTGTTTGTGCGGATGTTTGCGCGGATAAGCTGAGCGCATTTGAACCGTATACCGATGCGGAGGACGAGGGCTATGTTTCGTCCGACCCCATGCGGGCGGATGCGCAGCTTAGGCGGCTTTTCGCGCTGCAAAGCGCGGCGCTTGTGCGCAGGGCGGAGCATATCCGTTCAAGGGGCTTTGTAATCGGCGTAAGCGGCGGGCTGGACAGCGCGCTTGCTCTGCTTGTTGCGTGCGCTGCGGCGGATGAGATGGGCATGGAAAGAAGCGGAATAACGGGCGTATCCATGCCGGGCTTTGGCACAACAAGCCGCACAAAGAACAACGGCCGCGCACTTGTTGAGGCGCTTGGCTGCAAATACAGGGAAATATCCGTTGCGGCGGCGTGCAGGGAGCATTTTGGCAATATAGGCCACGATGAAAGCATACACAATTCCGTTTACGAAAACGCACAGGCGCGCGAGCGCACAAAGATTCTTTTATCCATAGCCAACGAGGAAGGTCTGCTGGACGTGGGCACGGGGGATTTGAGCGAGGCGGCGCTCGGCTGGACCACGTTCGGCGGGGATAATTTGGCGCAATACGGCGTTAACGCATCCGTACCCAAAACGATAATACGCCGCGTTGTGGCGGCCGTGGGCGCGGATTTCGGCGCGGAGGCCGATGCAATACTAAAGGATATATTGGCCACGCCCGTAAGCCCGGAGCTTTTGCCTGCGGAGGGCGGGGAGATAAGCCAAAGGACGGAGGAGCTTGTCGGCAGCTACGATTTGCACGATTTGTTCATATATCATTTTATGCATGGCAAGGGGCCAAAGGAGCTTTACGACATTGCCCTTGATAAGCTGGATTTTGAGGAGGAAGAGGTATACCGCACGCTGGGCATATTCCTAAAGCGGTTCTTTTCGCAGCAGTTCAAGCGCAACAGCGCGCCGGAAGCGCCGCTTGTGTGCCTATCCATTGCGCCCGGCGTATGGAATATGCCAAGCGATATGACGGGCGGCGCATTCATGGCGGAATACGAGCGGATAAGGAGAAGGCGAAGCTGACGCGATGGAAATTATTGACGACCTTCAGCGGGACGGGCTTGTTATAGTGCGCTCCGAAGCCCGCTTTGCATACGGGCATGACGCGGTGCTGCTTACGGATTTTGTGCGCGCGCATAAGGGCGAACGGTATTTGGACATCGGCACGGGCACGGGCATATTGGCAATATTGACCCACGCCAAAACCGGCGCGGATTTCGTTGCGGCGGATATTGACCCTGTGTGTGTGCGCATGGCTGAAAGAAGCGTGGAGCTTAACGGGCTTGGCGGGCATATACGCGCCGAGCTTTGCGATGCGCGGCGGCTTACGGAAGCCGAGTTCGGCCGCTTTGACGGGGCGGTATGCAACCCGCCGTATTTTTCGGGCGGCACAAAAAGCCCCAACCCAAGCCGCGCCGCAAGCGCATTTGACGATACGCTGAATATATACGAGGCCGCCGATTGCGCAAAGCGCGTTGTTAAGCAGGGCGGGCGGTTTTTCGTATGCTATCCGGCAAAGTATATTCAGCAGCTTTGCAGCGCAATGCAGGCTGCGGATTTTGCAATAAAAAGGCTGTGCTTCGTGCAGTCCCGTGCGGATAAGGCGCCGTATTTGGTGCTTGCGGAGGGCAGAAGGGGCGGCGGCGCGGGAACGGAGCTTAGCCGCATTGTATTGGAGGAGCAGCCATGAGCGATATTGAAAATGCAGATATGATAGAGCCTATGCTGTATCTTTGCGCAACGCCGATAGGCAACCTTGCGGATATTACGCTGCGCACGGTGGAAACGCTAAGGCGCGTCAGCGCGGTGTATTGCGAGGATACGCGCAGAACGCGGGAGCTGATGACACACCTTGATATAAAAAAGCCGCTTATCGCCTGCCATGAGCACAATGAAAAGCAGCGCGCGCAGGAGATTGCGCGGCGCGTGCTTGCGGGAGAGGCGATAGCGTTCGTAAGCGACGCGGGTATGCCCGGAATAAGCGACCCGGGCGAAGCGCTGGTTGAAGGCTGCATTGCGGCGGGCGCGAAATACACCGTTCTGCCCGGGGCAAGCGCACCGCTTACGGCGCTGGTCATGAGCGGTCTGCCCACCAAAAACGCCTGCTTTGTTGGCTTTTTGCCGCGCGAAGGCAAGCCGCGGCGCGAGGCGATAGCCGAAATAGGCGCGCATAGGGGCACGCTTATATTCTACGAAAGCCCCTTGCGCATAGCGGCCACGGCAAGGGAGCTTGCCGCCCTGCTTGGGGATAGGCAATGCGCGCTGGTGCGGGAGCTTACCAAAAAATTTGAGCAGGTGGTGCGTACTACGCTTAACGGGCTTGCCCGGGGCTATGCCGATGCTCCGCCCAAGGGCGAATGCGTGCTGGTGGTTGCGGGCGCGGCGGAGGCGGACGAAAACGCGGCGGACAGGGCGGAGGATATGGCGCGGGAGCTTATAGGCCGCGGGGTAAGCGTTAAGGATGCGGCAAAGCAGATAAGCGCGCTGTGCGACATTGCGCGCAACGAAGCATATGCACTTGCGGGCAGAATAAAGGACGAAGAATAATGAATAAGGAGGTATAAACAATGCAGAACACGGTGAAACAGTACAAGGAAATTCTGAAAAAGCGGGAGGCTTTCCACCACGCCATGGGGGTTTTGAGCTACGACAGCGAAACCGTTATGCCAAGGCTCGGCGCGCCGCACATGGCGGAAACCATGGCAACCTTGAGCGAGGAAAGCTACAAATTGCAGGTCAATGACGAAGTGCGCGGATTGCTAAATAAGCTGAACGCCCAAAAGGACAGCCTTGACGAAATTACCCGCAGGGAGGTTGAGGAGGAGCTGAAGGAGCTTAAAAAGCTTGAAAACGTGCCCATGGAGGAATACTCCGCGTTTTCCCGCCTTATAAGCGAAGCGGGCGTAAAGTGGCGTCAGGCAAAGCAGACAAACGATTATCAGCTTTTTAAGCCCTATCTTGAAAGAATAATCGCCGCGCAGAAGTCGCTTATGGCGCATATGCATCCCGATATGGATACCTACGATGCGCTGCTTGAGGAATTTTCCGAAGGGCTTAGCGTAAAAATGCTCGATCCGTTCTTTGCCGACGTTAAGGCGAAGCTTGTGCCGGTTATTCACGCCGTTTGCGAGGCGGGCAACCAGGTGGATGATTCGCCTCTGCATCGTTCGTTCCCGATAGAGGGGCAGCGCAGGCTATCCTCCTTTGTTATGGATTTCCTTGGCATAGACCGCGACTCCTGCGTTATAGGCGAGGTTGAGCATCCCTTCACGACCGAATTCAACAAGCACGATGTGCGCCTTACCACGCATTACCACGAGGACGACGTGCTTTCAAACATGTTCAGCGTGGCTCACGAGGGCGGGCATTGCCTTTATGAGCTGAATATAGGCGACGATGTGGACGCTTCCCCCTTGGGCGGCGGGGCGACAATGACGCTGCACGAAAGCCAATCCCGCCTGTTTGAAAACATGGTTTGCCGCAGCCGCGAATTCATTGCGCTGCTCTATCCCAAAATGAAGGAGATATTCCCCGAGCAGATGCAGGGCATAAGCGAGGAGCTTTTGTACCGCGCCGCCAATAAGTCCATGCCCAGCCTTATCCGCACGGAAGCGGACGAGCTTACCTACCCGCTGCACATTATGGTGCGCTACGAGATAGAGAAAAGGCTGATTGCGGGCACATTGGGCGTTGACGAGCTTCCCGCGGAGTGGAACAGGCTTTATAAGGAATACCTCGGCGTGGACGTGCCGGACGATACGCACGGCGTTTTGCAGGATAGCCATTGGTCGGGCGGCATGATAGGCTATTTCCCGTCCTATTGCGTGGGCAGCGCGTATTCAGCGCAGATATTCCATAATATAGCCAAGGATATGGATATAGGCAAGGTGGTTTCCGCGGGCGGCGTAAAGCCCATTGTTGAATGGCTCACGGCGCGGCTTTACCGCTACGGCAAGCTTAAAACGCCCGCCGAGCTTACAAGAAGCGTGCTTTGCGGCGAATTTGACCCCGCGTATTATACCGATTACCTTACGGATAAGTTCACAAAGCTATATAATATTTAATGCCGCAGGGCATGGGAAAGGAGCCGTAATTGGCACGATTTGTTATGCCTGTCGCCGCGGCGGGCGTTACGGCGATAGACAATGCGTTTATAATAGACTATATGCCAACGGCTCCAGAGGGGGCCGTAAAGGCATATATATACGGGCTTATGGCCGCAGGCCGCGCCGATGCGCCGGATATTGCGGACGCGCTTGGCATGAAGGACGCCGAGCTTTGCGATGCGTTCGCGTATTGGCAGCGGCTGGGCTTGGTGCGCATAGCAAGCGCGGAGCCGCTTATAGTTGAATTCTTGAAGGCCGAAGCCATTGCGCCTGCCGAGCGCACGCGGCGCTATGCTTCGCTTATAGAGCGGCTGAGCAAGGCCATACCCGGGCGCGTATTTACGGGAAGCGAGCTGAGCGCGATATGCGACTGGATAGAGGTATTCGGCTTTGACGAGGAAACGGCGGTGCTTGCGGTGAGCGACTGCGCACGGCGGCGCGGAAGCAGGGTTAAGCTTTGGCAGATGAATGCCGAGGCTAAAGCCTGGGCGGATGCAAACGTTTCCACGGTGCAGAGCGCGCTTGAATACATTGCAAGGCGGGACGAGCGCATTGCGGGCGCACAGAAGATACTTTCCCGCTGGAAGCTGAGACGCGCCGCAACGGAGGATGAGCTTGCCCTATACGCCAAATGGACGGAGGAATGGGGCATGAGCGACGAGGTAATAGCCCTTGCGCTTGGGGAGCTGACAAGCGCAGCACAGCCAAGCTTTAAGTATCTTGATACGGTGCTTGCCACCTTCCGCTCAAACGGGGCGATAACGCCCGAATCCATAGCCGCGCTGATGCATGAACGGGACGCCAGCCGAGAGCTTGCGCGCATGATGCTCAACCGCGCCGGAATAAACCGCGCCCCAACCGCCGCGCAGCAGGATGATGCGGATATGTGGCGCACGCGCTTTTGCATTAAGCCGGAGCTGTTGCTGCTTTGCGCCGAATACTGCCGCGCAAGCGATAAGCCGTGGGCGGCAATAAAGCGCACCGTCGCCCGCTGGCATGAGCAGGGCATAAGCGACATGGACTCCGCACGGCGGGATATTGAGCAGCACTCCAACCCCGCCGCCAAGGGCGCGAACCGGGGCCGCGCGCTAAGCCACGCCAGCCGCACATATACCGACCAAGACCTGAGCGCCATGGGCGTGGAGCTGCTGGAGTAAGGCTCATAGGAATGGTTAAACCGCTCTAACCTCATTTACAATCTATCGTCCACTGCGTCCACTGCGTCCGGAAGCCCCTGTTTGTCTATGTTTTTTACCGGACGATGAGTGGACGATGAATTTTATCGTCCGGTAACGGGTGTAGCACTACCACAAAAAAGCTGTCCCCGCGTGCGGGGGATTCGAGCCGAGCGCGTCCGGTGGACGATGAAGCGAGGGGAGAATCGGGCGGAATAGGGAGTGTTGCAAGCGGCAGCGTAGCAAGACGACCATATTCCAACCAGCGTTCGTGGCCGTGAGCGTTAGCGAACGGTCGAAAGGGGAATGTGTTAAAGCTGCCAAGTGCCGCGAGATATTCCCCCTCAGTCAAGCCGCCTAAATTGAGCCCAGGTTGGAACAAGGTCGCCTTACTCACGTTCGTTCGTAATTCTCCCTGTTCCTGCCCGTTCTCCGTTTCGCTTCATCCGCCACAGGCGGCGCTCAACTCCGAACCCCGCAAGCGGTGGAGCCTTTTGGTGCGCTTTACAAGCTTTCATATTAAGCCTGCCCTGAAAGGGGAGGTGGATTTTGCGAAGCAAAAGACGGAGGGGTTGTAACGTGGCTTTGCTTAGTATCGTCAACCCCTCAGTAATAACGGACTCCCTCAGTCAAACCTTCGGTTTGCCAGCTCCCTCTAAGAGGGAGCCTTTTGGGATTGTGCAAACTCCGTTCCTCCAAAAGCCTCCCTGTCGAGGGAGGTGGCTGCGAGTGCAACGAGCAGACGGAGGG
>CABSAH010000045.1 GCA_902475645.1 uncultured Christensenellaceae bacterium
CCAGCGGACACGTTGTGAACTTCAACGACCCGCTTATGGACTGCAAGAGCTGCAAGGCCCGTTTCCGCGCGGACAAGCTGATTGAAGAATATGCCGAAAAGCACGGCCTTGATGACGTGCATCCCGACGGATGGACGCATGAGCAGATGTCCGCTTACATTGCGGAAAAGGGTATAGTCTGCCCAGAATGCGGAAAGAACGAATTTACCTCCATCCGCAAGTTCAACATGATGTTCAAAACATTCCAGGGCGTTAATGAGGACACCGCCAGCCAGATATATCTGCGTCCCGAAACCGCGCAGGGCATATTCGTAAACTTTAAGAACGTGCAGCGCACCACCCGCCGCAAGATACCCTTTGGCATAAGCCAGATCGGTAAGTCCTTCCGCAACGAGATAACCCCCGGCAACTTCATATTCCGCACACGCGAATTTGAGCAGATGGAGCTTGAATTCTTCTGCGCACCCGGAACCGAGCTTGATTGGTATAAGTATTGGAAGGACTTCTGCAAAAACTTTGTGCTTGCCCTTGGCATACACGAGGAGAATATGCGTCTGAGGGAGCATGAAAAGGCCGAGCTTTCGCATTATTCCAACGGCACCACCGATATAGAATACAAATTCCCGTTCGGCTGGGGCGAGCTTTGGGGCATTGCAAGCCGCACCAATTTTGACCTGAACGCACACGCAAAGCAGTCCGGTCAGGATCTTACCTATACCGATCCTTTCACAAACGAAAAGTACGTTCCCTACGTTATAGAACCCTCCGTAGGCGTAGAAAGAATGCTGCTTATGCTGCTGTGTGATGCATACGATGAAGAAACGCTTGAAAACGGCGATGTAAGGAACATACTGCACCTGCATCCCGCCATTGCGCCCTACAAGGCCGCCGTTCTGCCGCTGCAAAAGAACAAGCTTGGCGACAAGGCGCGCGAGGTTTACGCCATGCTTTCAAAGAAGTTCATGGTGGATTATGATGATTCCGGCGCAATAGGCAAGCGCTATCGCCGCCATGATGAAATCGGCACGCCCATGTGCATAACGGTTGACTTCGATACCCTTGAGGACAATACCGTTACCGTGCGTGACCGCGATACCATGGAGCAGGTGCGCATGCCAATAGATCAGCTTATAGCGCATATTGAGCAGGAATGTGATTTTTAATAACTGAGTACGTAAAAAAAGCTTGCTGGTAAAGCAAGCTTTTTTTTGCGTATCCGGAAAACCGTGCCATGGTATTTGCAGTTTAACCGTATGACAATGCCGCCCGGAAAATCCAAGGCGGCATTGCAGGTGAAGTACAAGCTATTTTTATTTGTGGTCTTTCAAATACTGCATTGTGAGCAGTCCGCTTTCAAGCTGAATGGCTATGAGCTTGCGTACCGGCACAACCTCATAATGTATCTCTTTTTCCAGATACTCTGCCAGTTCATTAAACATAACGAGTGCTTTTTCCATGCCGACTTCAAGCGCCGCACGCTTTTCGGCATTTTCCTCACCGGATTTCTGCATATTTTCCAGCTCGCTTTCATGCATACGCACCAGCATGCCAAACTGCAAAAGCTTATAGAATTTGGCTACGAGCAAATTGGAAAATTCCTCTGCAATGGTAGCGTGCTTTGCAAATTCCGGATTTACGCTTATCATTTTGCGCGTTGCATCATTGCGCTTAGGCGTAGCAAAGTCGCTGAGCGCTAAGAAGAACGGATTTTGCTCATCTATATATGCTGCCGATTCGTTAATGAGCGCGGTAATGCTGCTGCTGTAACGTTCATCGCAATTGAGCTTTTCCTCTGCCACATCGCGGCGGATAACTTGGCTTTCTCCCATGTCACTTATACGCTTATCAAAGAAATACGGAAGCTCGGTAGTCAATGTAAACGCTCCGCATACTTTTTCGCCGTATTCTGAACTGCACGTACCGGTTTTTATGCGTTTGCTTATTTCCTTTGCACCGTTCTGTTCAAGATAATCATAATTATCCCGTATTGACGTTTCCTGATATATGGCAGGAACATAAGCATGGCAGTATGGCGCTTCGGGTTCGCCGAGGTTAAGCGGTACCTGCTGCTTATTTGCGGCTGCATACAGATCATCATGTATTTCAGGCATATCATGGGATATGTACCAATAAACACCGCCAAAGCCGGCATTATGCAGAGAATAGATAAAGTTTGGCCTTATTTCATCTATCAGCCGCATCACAGCCTTGGTTTCGGGAATTGCATTATGGAAGTGCAGTTCCTTATAATCAATCGGGAATGTCCAGTCAACCTGCTTAAATCCGGCCGGACGATAAAAATTGCGCGAATAATTCGTTATCGTAAACGGTCCCTTAAGCCATTTTTCGTTGAGCTTAACGCCATCGTAATCCCATGCCTTTACAACATAACAGGTGTATCCGAGTTCTTCCTGAAGTTCCTTATCGGCGGCCAGGCTCCATGTGAAATGCTCCAGCAAAGCCGCGCCGATAGGCTCATTGGGATGTGGGCAGCCCAGGAAGAGTGCGTTGCGCTCCCCATGCCCTATCTTCAGGCAATAAAGCGGATTGCCTAAGCCCGATTTGCCTATCTCCGTTATGCTAACGCATTCGGGATAAGTTTCGGCAAGGCGCTTGGAGCTTTCATCCATTTCGTCCACGGTAAAAAAGCCCTTATAATCAGGTATAGTGTCTATCAGTTTTTGAAATATAGCTTTCATTTTATTCTCCACATTTACTCTTGGTCAATATGCACAGTATGCTTTGCCATGCCTCATATGCTTGAGGTACAATGGCAGCACACCGTATGCCCATCGGCATACTCTTTGGCACACGGATATTCCTTAAAGCATTTTTCGGTCGCCATATAGCATCTCGGGGCAAAATAGCATCCAGGGCCCGGGTTAATGGGCGTAGGCGGCTCCCCGTGGATAGCGATAGGCGTTGACTGCTTATCGAAATCAAGCGAAGGGAAATTTGAAATAAGCACCTTGGTATACGGATGCTGAGGATTCTTTATTATCTGCTCCGCCGTGCCCATCTCCACTATTCTGCCAAGATACATTACTGCCACTCTGTCGGCCACATAGTTTGTCACTGCAATATCATGGCTAATGAACACCATAGCCATGTTATATTCATGCACAAGGTTCATAAGCGTGTTCAAAAGATCCGCGCGAACGGAAACATCAAGCATGCTTACCGGCTCGTCCGCTATTATAAGCAAAGGATTAAGGAGCATGCTCCTGAGTACGGATATCCTTTGCAGCTGTCCGCCGCTGAGTTCATGCGGCCAGCGTGCCAAATAATCTTCCGCAGGCGTTATGCCAAGCTTTTCAAGACCTTCGTATATTATTTTTCTGCGCTCGCTCACGCTTGAACCTATCGAATGGATTTCAAGCGGCTGCATCAATATGTCTTCTATTACATGGCGAGGGTCAAATGTTTCGAACGGGTTTTGGAAAACTATTTGAACATTCCGCCTAAACGCAAGAACGTCCTTTTTGCTTATGCGGCTATAATCCTGTCCGTCAAGCTCTAGCTTGCCTCAGTAAGGCTTTTCAAGCATGGCAAGCATACGGCCAAGCGTTGACTTACCGCATCCCGATTCGCCTATTATGCCAAGTACCTCGCCGCGATTGAGCGAAAAGCTAACATCATCTACGGCTTTTACCCACTTTTTTTCCTGCTTTTTCGCAATTTGGGTAAGCGAACGCTTTATTCCGTACCATTGCTTGGCGTTTTCAACATTAAGCAAAACCTTATCTTCCATTATCATTCCCTCCCGAAAAAGTGACAAGCTACCATGTGATCCGGTGTTGCGTATCGCTGGGCGGGCCGCTCGTTACGGCAAATATCCTTTGCCTTCGGGCAGCGCGGTGCAAATACGCAGCCTTGCGCTTTGTTTTTCAAATTGGGCAATGTTCCGGGGATGCCCCGTATCATTGTTTTGCCCGTTTCAAGTGTGGGGAATGACGATATAAGCCCCTGCGTATACGGATGCAGCGGTTCCTTTATAACGCTTCTTACAGGACCGGTTTCCATCAGATAGCCTGCATACATAACAGCAACCCTGTTGCACGTTTCGGCAACAACCGATATATCATGCGTAATGAGAATGCTGGATACGTTGAAGTCCCTTTGAAGACGCTTTATCTCCCCTATTACCTGCCCCTGTGTTACAACGTCAAGCGCAGTAGTGGCTTCGTCGAATACGACTATTTTGGGGTCGAATATCAAGCTTAGGGCTATGCATATCCTTTGCAGCATACCGCCCGACAGCTGATGCTGATACATATTCAGCACCCTATCCGTCAGATTAACTACGCCAAGCAAGCGCGTTATTACCGCATCCGATTCCGCCCTTGTTGCATTGGGCTTGTGTATTTTATAAATATCGTATATCTGCTCGCCTATCTTATACACCGGGCTGAAGCTGTTCATGGACTTTTGGAATACAACCGATATTTCGCGCCAGCGAATAGCGCGCATCTCCTTTTCACTCAGCCCTATAAGGTTCTTGCCTTTGAACATGGCTTCTCCGGTAACCTTTGCATTATCGGCAAGCAAATCCAGCACGCCCATTGCAAGTGTGCTCTTACCCGAACCCGATTCGCCGACTATGCCGAGTGCGTCCGATTCAAACAGGTCAATATTTATGTCGTTCGCAGCGTATACGGTTCCCGTTAGGGTTTTATAACCAATGTTAACATTTCTTAAACTCAGTAATGCATTTCCTGCCATATCAGCGCACCTCCTTTATCTTCTCAGTTTGGGATTAAGCACGTTATTCAGCCCATCACCTATCATATAGAATGTTGCGACTGTAATAATGATGGCAATGCCGGGGAATGTTGCAACCCACCACGCCGACGTCATCACGTTTCTTCCGTTGAATATCATCTGTCCCCAGCTCACCGCATTAGGATCTCCGAGTCCGAGGAACGAAAGGCTGGCCTCCGTCAGTATGGCAGTAGCTATCTGCATTGTGGTATTGGATATTACCGGGAATATTCCGTTAGGTATAACGCAGGAAAACAGTATTTTATTCTCGGATGTGCCGATGGTGCGGGCTCCTTTTACAAAGGTGCGTTCCCTCAGCGACATGGCTTGGCTGCGCATAACCCTTGCATTGCCCGGCCAGCTTGTAAAGCCGATTACCAGCATAACATTAAATATGCTGCTGCCGAATATTGCAACAACGAGTATTATCAAAAAGAACGTGGGAACCATTATGAATATGTCTATTATCTGGGAGAGTATTCTGTCAATACGGCCGCCGTAATAGCCCGCTACCGCCCCGATAAGAGTTCCTGTTACACCGGATATGGTTGCCGCAACAACGCCTATCATAAGCGATATCCGCGTTCCGTGTATTATGCGCGAAAACACATCCCTGCCAAGGTGATCTGTACCGAGCAGGTATTGAGAACTTGGTTTAAGCAGCGCATCATCCAAAAACTCTGTTGGTGAATACGGTGCAATCACATCCGCAAGTATGGCTACGGCTATAATGAGTATAAGCAGGCACAGCCCGACCATTGCATGGGTGTTATGCGTATACTCCAGTATGAAATTTTTCAGTTTACGATTGTCTTTTACTTTTTTGCTCATAAGACCCACCTTTTAACTCAGTCGTATACGCGGATCGGCCACGGCATATATAACATCTACCAATATCATCCATACCGCTACCGATATTGACAATATCAGATAATTGCCCATAAGCAAAGGATAATCTCGCGAAGATATTGCCGAGAGCACCAGCGTGCCCATTCCGGGCCAAGCAAACACAATTTCGGTAGCTGCGCTGCCGCCTATTATGTATGCAAGCCTGATACCGAACGTGGTTATAGTGGGCAGCATTGCCTCACGGAATAGATATTTGCGATAAACCTTCCCCTTGTCAAGCCCGGCAGCCTTGAATGTGTTAACGTAATCGCTCTTTATAACCTGCATCATGGACGAACGCCCAATGCGGAAATACGCAGGCACGCCCACCAGTGCCAAGGCGCTTGCAGGAAGCACCAAATGCTTTGCCACATCCAAAACATGCTTTATTCCGGTATATCCCGCTCTTGCGTTTTCTATACCGGCCGTGGGTAGCCAGCCGAGTTTTGAAGCAAAGAGCAGTATCATTATCAGTCCAAGCCAAAACACCGGCATAGAGTAAAGCACATATGCTATATACGATATAATATTATCAACAACGCCGCCCGGGTTGCACGATGCCCATATAGCCAAAAGGGTTCCTATTACAAGCGCAAGAACGGCGCCGGTTAATGACAGCAGCAGCGTGGGCCCGAGACGATCCATTATAATGTCCATAACAGGCCGGCCATATATTATGGAGCTTCCAAGGTCGCCCTTTATTACGTTACCGAGATAGACAACAAGCTGCTCCGGTATGCTTTTGTCCAGTCCATACTTTGCCTTCATTATATCTATCAATTCCTGAGACGGGTTATCCTGACCGGCAAGTATAGTCACCGGATCGCCCGGAGCAAGTCTTATTAGTACAAAATTCAATATAAATACGAACAGCACCGTTAAAATAGCCGTTCCTATTCTTTTCAATAAATATCTGCCCATAGCACCACCTTATAATCTTTATCCCGAGCCGAAATCGGGCATTGCCCTAATCGGCCCGGGATCAAAACACAAAAATGCTTTATACTGTTACCAAAGATTCACGACCTCAGTTATTTATCATAGAGGGATCGTTAAAGTGTGTAGTCGCAAAGCTGCTGAACGAAAGTCCCGCTGCCCTGCCTTCTTCGGAAACCGGAGTGCCCTCCAGCTTAGCGCTGTATATATAGAAGGCGGGAGATTCTACCAAGGGTACCAAGCAATAGTCATCATGCATCAGCTTCTGCGCATACTTGTAAAGTTCGCCGCGCTTAGCCTGATCGGATTCCATTACAGCCTGCTTCAGGGTTTCGTCAATTTCGGGGTTGCTGTAAGGTCCAAACACTCTGTTGTTACCATCGGTCGCGATGCGGTTGTAAAGGTTATGCGGATCGGGGCCGTGGAAGCCATTGGTTATAGCCATATCGAAGTCGAATTCTTCCTCTATCCTGGGAATCCATGCGCCAAGCTCAAGAGTTATGATATTCAAATCGATGCCGACTGCCTTCAGCTGCTCTTTTATAACAGCCGCCATATCGCTTACACTCTGGCTCTGCCAATTTACAAGATCAAGAGAGAACCTGTATCCGTTATACGCAACGGGATATCCGGCCTCGTCCAAGAGAGCGTTCGCAGCATCAGGATTATAAGCGGGGCAAACATCCACATCGTTATAAGCCCAAGCAAAAGCGGGGGTAAAATAACCGGCGGCGGGCTTACCATAGCCGTTGTATGCACGCTGGACTATCTCTTCCTGGTTGATTGCCATAGAGATTGCTTCACGAACCTTTATATTTCCGGTAATTTCACGGCCAAAGTTGAAGCCAAAGTACAAACGGCTGAGCGAAGTCGGCTTTACAACTACCATGTCGGGGTTGGATTCAAGCGTGGGGCAATCGCTAAGCGGCGGAGAGGACAACAAATAGTCTACCTCACCATTGAGCAGAGCCTGCTCTGCCGTGTTAGCATCGGGCATAAACTGTATTACCAGCTTGTCTACATAGGGACGACCCTTAAAGTAATCTTCATTTGCTTCAAGCGTAACGCTTACGCCCTGGTTCCATTCAACAAACTTGAAGGGGCCGGTGCCTATGGGCGCCTGGTTTGCGGGGTTGGTGGTCCAATCCGTGCCTTCATAAATGTGTTTGGGAATTATCTGGCAGGCATACCATGCAAGGAAGCCGATAAGGGCTGCATCAGGACGGGAAAGGTGCAACACAACAGTGTTGGCATCGGGGCAATCGATAGACTCTATTGCGCCCCACTCCGTTGCCATACGGCCGTTGTTTTCAAGAACTGCTTCGATAGTGAACTTAACGTCCTCAGAGGAGAAGGGTTCGCCATCATGCCATTTTACGTTTTCGCAAAGATGGAAAGTGTAGGTCAGGCAATCTTCGGAAATTTCCCAGCTCTCGGCAAGCTCGGGGCAGATTTCGTAGTTATGGTTCAGCGTTATCAGCTTGTTGAACACGTTGTGGTTTATCGGCGTAGCGGGGTCGTCGCTTTTCCATACAGGGTTAAAGCTTCCGGGGTTGCCGCTTGCAACGATAGCCGCCACAAGAGTGCCGCCGTAAAGGATCTCATTGTCAGCGGTGGGGGAATTGCTTTCAACGGGTTCTGAGCTGTTCACAGGGTCATTGGTGTTAACAGGCTCATTCTGCTGATTATCCGTAGGATTATTATTAGCAGGTTCTTTCGCACAGCCCGCCATTACGCCGGCAAGCATGCACAAGCAGAGGATCATAGCCATCAGTCGTTTCATGTTTCTACTTCTCCTTTGTTTTGTTTTTAGACATGAAGTCCCTCTATTAGTGCATATTATACAAGGCTGATTTGCTCTTTCGTGCTTCATAATGTGTCCTTTTTGTGCCCTTCATGTTTCATTTATGGTCTTTTTTTGACTAAAAAACCATATTATATTGACTAAGCCTCACATATAAATATAATGGAAGCATTAGCGGTATTGATGTTAGCAGAATGCCTGCTTTGTTGCAACGGTATTTTTATACCAAATGAGGAGAGAACATATGCCAGCAATACTCATTGTGGACGATGAGCAGAAGATACGCGAATTTGTTGCCCTGTTCCTAAGGTCTAGCAAGTACACGGTATTTGAGGCCGCAGACGGGCAAACAGCGCTGAATATACTTTCAAAAGAAGCTATTGACCTTATAGTTCTTGATATTATGCTGCCCGATATATCCGGTTTTGATTTATGCAGCCAAATCCGTATGCGTTCCTCGGTGCCTATAATCTTTCTCACCGCGCTTGCGGATGAGGAATACCAGATGATAGGTTACAGGGTTGAAGGCGACGATTACATTACCAAGCCATTCAACGCATCTATATTGCTTGCCAAAATACAGCGTATACTTCAAAGATGCGCTCCGGCGAGCGTTCAATCCGATACGCTTGTTTTCCGCGGCATAAAGCTTGAAATAAGCAGCCGCCGCGTTATGATAGACGATAAACCTTTGCAGCTTACGCCTAAAGAGTTTGATCTATTGCTTGCGCTTATGCAAAATCAAAATAAGGTGCTTACAAGAAATTTCCTACTTGAAACGGTATGGGGATATTCGTTTGCCGGCGATTCAAGGGTGGTGGACAGCCATATAAAAAAGCTTCGTAGTAAGCTCCATCCATATTCAGCCAACATTAAAACCGTTATATCAATAGGCTATAAGCTTGAGGAATAAGCTATGATCAACCTTATTCGCAAAAACATAGTTGCCAGGATGTTTCTGCTTATTCTGGCTGCTTATCTTCTGCTGTTTGTGTGTCAAATGGTGATTCTTAACAATAATATAGACACATTCTTTATGCGCAGCTATAAATCCTATATGAGTGACGAACTCAAACGAACGGCGGGCCTACGGCGTCGGACAATATAAACGATGCCTATAATCACGAAGCCTCCATAGAATATGTGCAGCGCAACGATCTGCCGCTTGCCGTAATAGATTCGCAATCCAATCTTATAGATAACGAAATCTTCTCGGCATACAGCATTCTTAAAGTAAAGAACTTAAGGGATGAGAAGCTTTGTTTTATTGCCGACTTTCTATCGGAATATGCCGATAACCCTATCGACAGTATATCCAAAACCGATATTTTGCGGATACACGGACGGCGTATCGGAAAATCCAATTACTATCAGCTTATGGAATTGAGCGTAGGGTCAAAGACTTATAAAGATGCGGCCATTGAAAGCATGCAGACTGCCGATGAGCATATAACATGCTTTGTATACATAGATGAATTCACATCGCCTGATATATCAGTTGATGTTATGCTGAAAAAGCAGTTGTTGTTTGATGCTTTAAGCCCTATTATTATATCGTCATCATCGCCGTATGAAGCCATAAACGCTCTTGAAAACCAAACAATAGAAGATAAGTACGGCAATAATTATTCTATACTCAGTTATTCATCAGACGATGTTTTGTTTATAACGCTGCTGCCCGTTACCCGAAGCAATATGTTTTTAGGGTACTTGGCAAATTATTATATTTATCTCTATGCTGCATTTTTCGTTATTATCATACTTATAAGCTATTTTTTCTCAAGGAGCTTATCGGATCCTCTTGTCCATCTAAGCCATGTTGCAGAGCGCATGGCGCAGCTTGATTTTGATGTTCATGCAAACATCAATACCCCTGACCAACTTGGAAAGCTGTCCGATAGTCTAAACACTCTTTCGGATAATCTCCAAAGCTCCATATTCAAGCTAAAAAAAGCTAATGCGGAGCTTGAAAGGCGTGCAAACGAGGAAGAGGAAAGCGCCCGCAGGATGAAAATCCTGCTTGAAGATATGGCGCACGAATTCAAAACACCGCTGGGAATAATCTCGGGCTTTACGGAAATAATCGAGTACGGCCTGCTGGAAAAGGACCGCGAGTACTATTTCAACAGCATAAAGGATGAAATCAACAAGCTATCGGAGCTTGTAAACGATACGATAGAGTTATCCAAGCTAAGCTCCGGCTATTTTATGCTGGAATACACAAATATAGATATAGCTAAATTTATATCCGATTTCCTGTGCCGCATGGATTATGATATAAAGAAAAACGGTTTTACGGTCCGCACAAGCCTTGATCACGTTATGGTGCGTATCGATAAAAAACGCATCACCCAGGTCTTTGATAATCTTATAAGCAATATATTCAAATATACCA